>CAMGGT010000101.1 GCA_946055715.1 uncultured Clostridia bacterium
CCCAAGATCGTCATTTTACCCGTCCGCGGTGCCAACCGTCATGACGGAAACATTGAAAAGAGGTATACAGAAATGAACAGAGTCATTGCCGTCGTGGGCATGTGCGGTTCCGGAAAGAGCGAATTGACCCGAATGCTCAGGGAAGACGGATTTGACAGCATCCATTTTGGGGATGTGACCATGAACGAGATCAAGCGGCGCGGCCTGCCCATCTGCGAAAAAAACGAGCGCGCCATCCGCGAGGAGGTGCGCGCCCGCTATGGGCTGGGGGCGTATGCCATCCTGCTTCTGCCCGACATTCTGGACAAAGCAGAAAAAGCACCTTTGGTGCTGGACGGCTTGTACTCCTGGTCAGAGTATAAGATCCTCAAAGAGAAACTGGGCAGTTTGCTTGAGGTGTGGGCCATCGTCACCGATGCATCCGTGCGCAAGCAACGGCTGGCCAACCGAGCGGTGCGTCCGTTGACGGCGGAGGAGGTCGACCGCCGGGACGCCGCCGAGATCGAGAATCTGGAAAAGGGCGGCCCCATCGCCGCCGCCGACAGATTTCTTGTCAACAACGGCACCATCGAGGAACTGAAAGCGCAGTACCTCGCTTTGCTGCATTAAACCGAACAAGAGCACGCTGTGCGCTTCATTCGAGCATCCGTCTTTGGCTTTCTGCCTACGGCTTTAGGCCATCTGTTTCTGCCTTCAAATGTCCGGTTTTGGCTCGCGACACCCACCGGCCACCCAAAAAGCGCATGGCAAAACGCCTCGCAGACCGTCACTTGATCCGAGTGACAGACTGCGGGGCGTTTCTGTATGCAAAATGAGGGAAGACTATTTACTCTCCACAATGTAAAAATAGGGGGAGGTGGGGGAGTTGACAATGCGAAAGCAGGAACAGCAAAGCTGCCTGCGGTCGCAGGTGGAAAGCATCTGCTGCAAGGCCTCGCCTTCGTGGCTGCCCTCTTCATGACCGGGATAGACGGCAACAAGCAGAATGCCATCAGGCGAAAGCAGCGAGATGGCTGCCTCAATGGCCGGGCGGGTGGTGACCCATGCGGTGGTCAGCCCATGGTTGCCGTGACCGGGCAGCCAGCCGAGGTTGAACATGCCGGCTTTGATGGGCTCTTTGACATAGTCGCGCACCAGATGGTGTGACGCACAGATGAGGGTATAGTTGCAGGGGGCTTGCTCTTCCTCCAGGCGTTTGCGGGTGGAGAGAAGCGCCTCCGGCTGGATGTCAAAGGCATAGACCTTTCCCGTATCGCCCACCGTGCGCGAGAGAAACAGCGTATCGTGCCCATTGCCCATGGTGAAGTCCACGGCGGTGTCGCCCGCATGAAGATGGGAAAGGATAAAGGATTTTTGCAGGTCAAGCAGATCGACCATGGGAACCTCCTTTGCTCTTATCGGAAAGAGAAATCATAAAATATCGGGGGTAGCAACGGGGGGATATTTTTAAAAATGGAAATAGTTCTTTGCAAAAATTTATAAAAGCAGAAGCAAATTGCCGGCAAAACAGTCATGCAGACCGCCTATGCGGACAAAGAAGTGAAAGTGGGACAAAAAGCCATGCAGATCGGGCGTATCATGTCGGCGCGAAGGAAGAAAAGCGGCAAAACAGAAAGAAGAATGAGAACAAAACGTTTGAGCGGTCAGCCCTGCGTCTCGCCTGTCAGGCGGGCAAAATCGGCAGGGTCAACATAGGCCGAATAATTGGTGTGATACACCACAAATCCCGGTCGGGCACCGGGGACGCGGCGCAACTCGCGCACGCGGGTATAATCCACCGCCGTCCCCTTGCCCGAAGCCCCGGAATAATGTGCGGCGACCACAGCGGCAAAGGTATAGTCTTCTTCCGACGGCTCTGCGCCGCCGCAGAACAGCACCACATGAGAGCCGGGCATGCCTTTGACATGAAACCACAGGTCCCCCTTTTCCGCGAGGGTGAAGGTGAGGTATTCATTTTGCAGGTTGTTCGCTCCAACCATCACGCGGTAACCGCCGGGGGAGGTGAAGGTTCGCAGTTTGGTTTGCGGGGGGTTTTTGCCTTTTCCGGGTTGTTTGGCTGTGGATTTGAGGTAACCCTCGCGGCGTAATTCTGCACGGATGCCCTCCAGCTCCTCCGCATTTTCCGCCGCTTCCGCAAACACGCCCACGGAGGAAAGATAGTCCAGTTCTGCGCGGGCGGCCGCAATCTGGCGGGTCAGGACCGTGCGGGCGGTTTTTGCCTTGTTATACAGCTTATAGTAGCGTTGCGCGTTGGCAGAAGGAGAAAGGCGGGCATCCAGCGGCACGCGGACTTCCGGCTGTCCCTCCGCTTCCCAGTCGCAGCAGAGGGCGGTCTCGTCTCCCCGTCTGATGCGATACAGGTTGGCGGTAAGCAGGTCGCCCATGCGGCGGTAGCCGTCTGCCTTCTCTGCCTCCTCCAGTTCGGCGGTCTGCGCTTCCAGCTTGCGGCGCAGGCGGGCGGTTTCGTTTTTGAGCAGGTGAGAGATGTCTGCGGAAAGCGCGCGCAGGTGTTCTGCGCGGTCGCGGGCGGCATAGAATGCGTCAAAGAGTTGTCCCAGGGTCTCATAGGTGCGGGTGGTGGCGGCGTTTTCAAAGTAGTGGACGGCATCGTAGGCATAATCCAGCGGTCTTCCCTCCCTGTCCAGCACCAGCGTGGGGGTGATCTCACCCCGCGCAAGTCGCTCAAAGCGAGAGACAAACACCTCCGCCATGCGCCCCGACTCAAGTTCTCCCACCGTGGCGTCCGCACGCCCGGCGGCCTGCCAGACCAGCTCGCGCGCAACCTGAGAAGCAGTGCCGAGGAAGGTGGAGGTGATCCACTTTTCGGCCGGGCGGTCGGGGTCTGCCTGCGAGAGCAGAGAGGCAAAAGTCGCGCTGTCTGTCTCACGCGGGTCACGCTTTTCCTGCGGGGGTGGCAGTTCATAGGTCATGCCGGGCAGCACCTGCCGCACGCGGCTGGTGGTGAAGTCCACCACTCGGAGTGCGCCCAGGATCCTGTCGCTGCTGTCAAGCAGCATCAGGTTGCTGTATTTACCCATAATCTCCACCATCAGAAAGAGGTCTTCGGCATAGCCCATCTCGTCACGGGAGGAGAAGCACAGCCGTGCCACCCGTTCAAAGCCCTCCTGTCGCACCGACAAAAGGGCGGCAGAGGTGAGATGCTTACGCAACAGCATACAAAACATGGGGGGACGGAGCGGGTTGTCTTTGCTCTCGTCCGTGAAGGTCATGCGCGGGGCATTGCCCGACACATTCAGCGACAGCCGCCGCGTTTTGTGTGCGGCGTGCAATTGCAGCACCACCTCGTCGGGGGTGGGCATAAGTACCTTGTCCACGCGGGCGGAACCGCAAAGGCAAGCGTTGATCTCTCCGCATACGGCAGAGAGCATACCGGCATCATAAGCCATGTATCAAATTCCTTTCAATGCAGGAGGGGTTTGGTCTGATTTTGGGGGATTTGCATACGATTCAAATGTGGTTCACGCGGCGGCCGACATAAAAGTAGTAGCGACCTGCGGGCACAAAGCCCACTTTTTCTGCCGTCTTTTTGGAGGCGCGGTTATACCGCTGACAGCGGTATTCCACGGTGTGCCCGCGGGACAGCAGGTCGGCAGACAACGCGGCCAGATTGGCCGCGGCAAATCCGCGCCGCCTGGCAGACGGGATCGTCTCTACCCCCACCTCTGCCACGCCCGGTTCGTCCGGCACGGGGGCGTGGGTGATGGCCACCGAGACGATGCAGCCCGATCTCTCCGTGCCATAGGCCAGCAGACCCTCTTCAAGTGATGTGTCCAGGTCAAAGGTGGTTTGGTTGCCTGTCTCGTCTGCCTGCGTCAGCCGGCGGGAAGACCCGTCTGACGGCAAAACGGACATGCCCGGCGACAGGCGCAGGATGTAGCCCCATCTGTCGCGGAAGCGGTCATCGGCATAGCCCCATTGCCGCATATAGGGGCAAAGCAGTGCCCACAGGGCGGCAAGGGCTTCCTGCGAGAACGGGTCCCGGCGAAAGCGGGCGAAATGGGGAACAAGCAGGTCGGTCAGTTCGGGAAAACAGGTGACGACAAGCCCGCCTTGTGCGTCCGTTTCAAAAGAGACGGGGATGCAGGTGTCCCACTCGTTTTCAAAGATGAAGTCCCGCCCTTCCTCATCCGAAACGAAGCGCGCGGGCGTCATGGTCATATCAGGGTCAGTCAAACAGCATCCCTCCCAGCGCGGCCATGTCGGGGGCAGTCTCGCACCCCAGGGTCTGCAGGTAGGCCAGTGCCTGATGGCCGCCCCCGACCAATACGCAGTCAAAGCCCGCCGCGTCTGCGGTGGCCTTGTCGTGGTCGGTGTCGCCGATCATGAGGATGCAGTCATGCGGATGTTTTTGGCGAAAGGCGCGGGCGATGCCGGTTTTGTCGGTAGCATAGATGTCGTCCCGCCCCAAAATCTCCGAAAAGAAGGGAGTCAGATTCAGATAGTCCAGCTGGGTGCGGAGCATCTGTGTTTCGGTAGCAGAAAGCACCCCTTGGTCGGTGCCTGCGGCGTTGATGCGCTCCACCAGTTCGCGTGCCCCCTTGCGGGCGGGGATGGCCGCCTCTCCCTTGCGATATTCATCCAGCCATTCGACGGCCACTTTGTCATACGGTTCATTGTCCAGCAGTCCCAGGCGGCGATAGTAGTCTTCAATGGGGAAGCCGAACAGCGAATAGTAACGCTCCAGGGTGTCCACCGTGGGCATGCCGCGGCGGTTGAGCAGGGCGTTGACCGACTGAATGCCGTGCCACAGGTCGTCCAGCAGGGTGCCGTTGAAATCCCAGAGGATATAGTCATAGTCGCGGGCGGGGTGTATCATTTTTTCATCCTTTGCTTTCATCAGTTCTATCAATGTGATAGTATACCACAAACCAATCGTTTCGTCCACCCTTTTGGCAGAAAAGCAGGGGCATTTTCTGTCACATGCCGCGAAACAGGTGTAGCAGGGCGACCCCCG
>CAMGGT010000102.1 GCA_946055715.1 uncultured Clostridia bacterium
AAGCTCGGTCATAAAGCTCTGGCAGAAGCGCATCACTTCTCCGTCGGATTTGCCCTTGGGGTCAAAATCGGAACCGCCCTTGCCGCCGCCGATGGGCAGGCCGGTGAGACTGTTCTTGAAGATCTGCTCAAAGCCCAGGAATTTGATGACGGAAGAATTGACGGAGGGATGCAGGCGAAGCCCCCCCTTGTAAGGCCCGATGGCAGAATTGAACTGCACGCGCCAACCGCGGTTGACCTGCACATGGCCCGCATCGTCCACCCAGGACACGCGGAACAGAATCTGCCGTTCCGGCTCGACCAGCCGTTCCAGCACGCCGTATTGCTCGATGCGGGGGTCGGCCGCGACGACGGGCTCAAGCGACTCCAGCACTTCGCGCACGGCCTGCAAAAACTCCGGTTCGCCCGCGCTTCTGGCCTCTACGCCAGCGTACACTTTCTTCAGATAGGCGGATTGAAACATGGGATAGTTACCTCCAAAATATAGATTCTGTTTCAAAGGGAATCAGGGTCAGAGGGGAAGCGTCCAGCCGAAGGGGTCTTTTTGCTTGCCCCATTGGATGCCGGTGAGCGTATCATATAGATACTGGGTGACGGGGCCGATCTTCCCGCCGCTGACGGTGTATTCTTTGTCTTTGTAGGCCAGGCGGCCGATAGGGGAGACCACGGCGGCGGTGCCGCACCCCCAGGCCTCTTCCAGCGTGCCGTCGGAGAGTGCCCGTTGCAACTCTTCCACGCTGAACAGCCGCTCGCTTACGGTATATCCCTTTTCTTTGAGCAGGGCAATGCAGGAGCGGCGGGTGACGCCGGGCAGGATGGCCCCGGTGAGTTTTGGAGTGATGATCTCGCCCGCGACCTTGAACATGACGTTCATGGAGCCGACTTCCTCAATGTATTTGCGCTCCACACCGTCCAGCCAGAGCACCTGAGAGTAGCCCTTTTCTTCAGCGCGTTCTCCCGCGCGGCAGCTGGCGGCGTAGTTGCCGCCGCATTTTGCATAGCCGGTGCCGCCCCGCACGGCTCTGACATCGGCATCCTCGATCATGATGCTGACCGGGTTGATACCTTCCTTATAGTAACTGCCCACGGGAGAGGCGATGATGACAAAGGTGGCGTGATGCACGGTGTGCACCCCCAGCGTTTCGTCATTGCCGAACAGGAAAGGGCGGATATAGAGCGAGGTGCCGGGCGCGGAGGGGGTCCAGTCCTGCTCGTGGCGCACAAAAGCGAGCAACACCTCCAGGGCCATCTCTTCGGGGATCTGCGGCAGAGAGAGACGCTCGGCAGAATCATTCATGCGACGGATGTTGTCCATAGGGCGGAAGAGCTGCACCTTACCGTCAGCACGGCGGTAGGCCTTCAACCCCTCAAAGATCTCGGAGCCGTAATGCAGCACGGTTGCTGCCGGGTGAAGCACAATGGGCCCGAACGGAATGATGCGCGCATCATGCCAGCCCTTGTCGGGCTCATAGTCCATCATGAACATATGGTCGGTGAAAATGCGCCCGAAGCCCAGCGTGGCGGCATCCGGTTTTGCGTTGGGGGCGGTCGTTTCGGTAATCTTGATTTCCACTTTGGTATATCCTTTCCTCAAAGAATCGGGCAAACGGCGTCACAGCGACGCGCCGAGGCGCAACGCTTCAAAGTTTGCCTGCAATTTGTCGGCATGTCTGGCCGATATGACCTTGTGCAGTGCCGCCTCTGCCGTCTCCCGGCAGAAACCGCCGCACTCTTTGAGCACCTTTCCGATCAGGATCATGTTGGCCAGTCCGTCAAGGCCCTTTTCGCCTGCCAGACGGGTGGCGGGGAGGTAGAAAGCGCGCACATCCGTGCGGGTGACTTTTCGCTCGATGAGGGTGGCATCCGCCACGATCATGCCGCCGGGCACAACGGCCGCCTCGTATCTGTCAAGCGAGGGGAGGTTCATGGCAACCAGCACATCCGGGGCGGAGACGATGGGAGAGCCGACCGGTTCGTCTCCCACAATCACGCTGCAACTGGCAGTGCCGCCGCGCATCTCCGGGCCGTAGGAGGGCAACCAGCTGAGCTGTTTATCCTCCACCAGCCCCTTATAGGCCAGAAACTTTCCGGCAAAGAGGATGCCCTGCCCGCCAAAGCCGGACAGCAAATAACTTGTGGTACTCACTTTTCGTCCTCCTTTTTCGCCGACCTGTCTTTGTAGACACCCAACGGATAGTAGGGGATCATCTTTTCGTCGATCCAGCGGAGGGCGGCCGCCGGGGTCAGACCCCAGTTGGTAGGGCAGGCAGACAGCACTTCCACAAGTGAGAAGCCCTTTTTGTCTACCTGGTTCTGAAACGCCTTTTTGATGGCTGCCTTGGCGCGGCGCACCTCTTTTACGGAATTGACGGTGACGCGGGCGAGGTATTCCGGCCCGTCCAGCTGTGCCAGCATCTCGCAGACGCGAATGGGATAGCCGCACTGGTTCACATCCCGCCCGTAGGGGGAGGTCTGGGTGATCTGCCCGGGCAGTGAGGTGGGGGCCATTTGCCCGCCGGTCATGCCATAGATGGCATTGTTGACAAAAATGACGGTGATGTTTTCGTTGCGGGCGGCGGCGTGAACCGTCTCTGCCATGCCGATGGAGGCGAGGTCGCCGTCCCCCTGATAGGTAAAGACGATATGACGGTCGGGATCAGAGCGCTTGACGCCGGTCGCAATGGCGGGTGCGCGGCCGTGCGCGGCCTCGATCATGTCGCAGGTAAAATAGTCATAGGCCATCACAGAGCAACCCACAGGCGCGATGCCGATGGTGCGCCCCTCAATGCCCAACTCGTCTATGACCTCCGCCACCAGGCGGTGAATGATGCCGTGCGTACAGCCCGGGCAATAGTGCATGGGCAGGTCTGCCAGGGCATGAGGTCTGTCAAATACGATCATCTGCAATTCTCCTTTTCCGCCGCTTTTTCGATCTCGCACAGCACCTGTTCCGGCGAGGGGATCATGCCGCCGGCACGGTTGCACAGGGTCACCGGCACGCGGCATTCCACCGCCAGCCGCACGTCCTCGATCATCTGTCCCATGGACAGCTCCACCGAGATGATGGAATGGACCTGCTCTGCCGCCGCGCGGAAGGCCGCACGCGGGAAGGGCCACAGCGTGATGGGGCGGATCATGCCCACACGGATGCCGCGGCGACGCGCCTCTGTGATGGCATTCTTGGACACGCGGGCGGCAATGCCGAAGGCGGCAATGCAAATATCCGCGTCCTCCATCATATATGACTCCCAAAGCGGCTCTTTCTCTTCGATCTGGGCATATCTCTCATAGCGGGCAAAATTCTGCCGTTCCAACTCTTCCGGCACAAGCGACAGGGAGTTGACCACATTGTGCTTGCGGCGCAGGTCGGTGCCGACGGTCGCCCAGGGCTTTTCGGGCGGGGGCTGGATGTCGCCGGTCTCAAAGGTCACGGGTTCCATCATCTGCCCCATGGTGCCGTCTGCCAGGATCATGGAGGTCATGCGGTAGCGGTCTGCCAGGTCAAAGCCGCGCAGGGTCAGAGAAGCCATCTCCTGCACGGAAGCGGGTGCCAGCACGATCATGTGATAGTCGCCGTGTCCGCTGCCGCGCGTGGCCTGAAAATAGTCTGCCTGGCTGGGCTGAACGCCGCCCAGTCCCGGCCCACCGCGCTGTACATTGACCACAAACGCGGGCAGATCTGCCCCTGCCAGATAGGACAGCCCCTCGCTTTTAAGCGAGATGCCCGGGCTGGAGGAGGAGGTCATGACCCGTTTGCCCGTGGCGGAAACGCCATAGACCATATTGATAGCCGCGATCTCACTTTCTGCCTGCAAGAACACGCCGCCGACAAGCGGCATTTTTTTGGCCATGTAGGCCGCGATTTCCGTTTGGGGAGTGATGGGATATCCGAAATAGTGGCGGCAGCCGGCAAGGATGGCCGCCTCGGCAATGGCTTCATTGCCCTTCATCAATACTTTTTCTGCCATGTCTTCACCTCTCTACCCGAATGATGCAATCGGGGCACATCATCGCACAGCAGGCACAGCCAATGCAGGCGGCCTCGTCTGTCATTTCTGCGGGATGGTGTCCCTTTTTGTTGATCTTGTCGGGGGAAATGCGGATGAGGTGCCTCGGGCAGGCATCCACGCACAGCCCGCATCCCTTGCAGTTGTCTGTGCGGAAGGTCAGTTTTGCCATAAAGGGTTCCTTTCTTATGTATCTCGCTTATTTGTTTTTCTGTCGGTATGCTGTCATGACTCCTGTTCCTGCGTTGTGCATCAAAGAAAGTCAACCGAAGTTAAACAGAAGATGTAATATATTTGGTATATTATCACTCGATACTTGCAAATGTCAATGGGTGATTTGCCCGATTCGCATTTTGCGGGCAGAAATCACGCCGCCGTTTTCCGGTGCGGGCATGAGAGACGGAGGAGGCGCAAAGCGGCGCTTGCCCCTGCCATTTATTGTTGTGCCGGATCACGGTGCGAAGGGCCCGTCGGTGATCTTTTTTTGCAGTCGAAGCGGAAGCAGGTGCGGGATGTCGTCCGCAAGCGCAGGAGCAAGGTCCCCACGCACGGAGACAAAGCACACGGGCAACTGCATGGCGGCGGCCACTTCCCTCTCGTAGGCAAGAGAGTCCAGCACGTCGGCGGGAGTGGTGTCGCCCCCCAGGTTGGAGTTGTTGACCAGCCCCGTAAAGGCGATGCCACAGGCCGCCTCGATCTCCCGCAGTACCGCAACCGTTGAGGCGGCGGTGCGGGTCAGGGGACGGTAGCAGTTGATCACCGCCAGCATTTCATAATCATTTTCGCGCAGGATGGCCGGGGCCAACCGCCCCAGCGCCAGCGCGCCGCGGTCGTCTCCCCCCACATCCACCACGACCCGCAGGTCGCGGTCGTCTGTGATGGCATACATCTCCTGGGGGAATGCGGGAATGTCAAGATTGGAGTTGGCATAGGAAGAGCAG
>CAMGGT010000103.1 GCA_946055715.1 uncultured Clostridia bacterium
TATAACGGTTTTTGCGGCGGAAATCAACCGCCCGCCGCAGATTATCCGAATCTGGCCGTAATATACCGTTCCGTTCGCTCATCCTTGGGGGAGCTGAACAGGTCGTCGGTGTTGCCGTATTCAACCAGTTCTCCCAGCAGAAAGAAGGCCGTTTCGTCGGCAATGCGCGCCGCCTGCTGCATATTGTGGGTGACGATGACAACCGTGATCTCCTGTTTAAGCCCCTCCACCAGCTCTTCGATCTTGCCGGTGGAAATGGGGTCAAGGGCGGAAGTCGGCTCGTCCATGAGCAGAATTTTGGGGGATGCCGCCAGCGCGCGGGCAATGCACAGCCGCTGTTGCTGGCCGCCGGACAGACCCAACGCCGAGCGGTGCAGGCGGTCTTTGAGTTCGTCCCACATGGCGGCCTGCCGCAGGGAGGTCTCCACGATCTCGTCCAGGCGGGCGTGCCCCGTGATGCCGAAGGTCCGCGGCCCGTAGGCAATGTTGTCGTATATGCTCATGGGAAAGGGGTTTGGCTTCTGAAAGACCATGCCCACATTCTTGCGCAGTTCGCTGATGTTGATCCCGCCGTATATGTCTGTGTTTCCGATGAGAAAACTGCCCTCAATGCGGCAACCCGGCACAAGGTCGTTCATGCGGTTGAAGCATTTGAGAAAGGTGGATTTGCCGCATCCCGACGGGCCGATGAAAGCGGTGACCTGCTGTGGCGGGATCTCAAGGGAAATATTCTTGATGGCTTGCAGGTCGCCGTACCAGAGGTTGGCCTCCCGCACCGAGATGTTGCGGCCGAATTCCCCCGCGACGGCCGACTTTGTTTTGCTGTGCTTCATCTGCTTTCTCCTTTCAGTTTGCGGTTCAGGCGGCCGGCGATCCATTCTGCCGCGCAGTTCAGCCCCAACACCAGCACCACCAGGATCACGGCGGTGGCATAGGCCTCTTCAAGATACCAGCCCTCGCCCGACAGGCGGTACAGCGCCACGGCAAGCGTGGCGTTGCTGTCCAGATAGCTCTTGGGCACAGCCGAAATGACAGACCCCATCGTGTAAATGAAAGGGGCAGATTCTCCGATGACACGCCCCATGCTGAGGATCACCGCCGAGACGATGCCGGGAAGTGCCGATGGCAGCACGATCTTCATGATGGTTCTGACCTTTCCTGCCCCCAGCGCCAGACTGCCCTCCCGCAGACTGTCCGACACCGAGCGCAAGCTCTCTTCCGTGGAGCGGACGACGGTGGGCAGCAGCATCACGCTGACGGTCAGCGAACCGGCCAGGATGGTGCTTGTACCCCGTATCAGCGGCACGAACACGATCATGCCGAACAGGCCGTAGACGATGGAGGGTACACCCCCCAACACGTCAATGGCGGCGCGGGCCATCCGCACAAGCGGCGATGTCTTTTTGGCATATTCGTTGAGGTATATGGCGGCGCAGATGCCCAGCGGCACCGCCACCGCCAGACTGAGCAGCACCGTCATCAGCGTGGTGACAAGCGAAGGCAAAACCGTGATCTCCTCGCTGTTAAAGCGATACTGCCCGAACAGCAGGTGGGGCTTTGAGAGCAGGGGCGGCAGGCCTTTGACCAGCACAAAGCCGATGACCAGCAGCAATGCAGCCGCCGTCAAAACCCCCGCGCCGATGGCGCATCCGGCATTCAGGCGGGGGGCGTTCAGTTTGTAGCCAAGCGCTTCTTTGGCGTCCCGCAGGGTACGGAAAAAGCGCTCTGTCACAGCGGGCATGCTGCGGGCGGGGGCGTTCTCCTTCGGCTGTCTGCGCGTGCGGCGGGCAACCGCCCCCGACACCGCGCGGCCGGAGATGGCGCCGAACAGCAGGTCAACCAACAGGATAAACACCAGCAACACCACACCCGTGGCCACAAGCGCCCCCTGCTGTACTTCTCCGGCATAGCCCATCTCCATGACGATGTTGGCCGTCATGGTGCGAAAACTGCGGAAGAGACCGTCCGGCCAGGCAACCGAGTTACCCGCCACCATCACAACGGCCATGGTCTCGCCCAGCGCGCGCCCCACACCCAGCAGAAGCGAGGCGCAAATGCCGGAACGGGCGGCTTTGGTCACCGTTCCGAATACGGCGCGCGCATGGGTGGCCCCCAATGCCAGCGCCCCTTCATACCAGGTGCGCGGCACGGCTTCGAGACTTGTTTGAGAAAGAGACACCACGGTGGGCAGGATCATGATGCCCAGGATCAGCGAGGTGGCCAAAAGGCCGCTGCCGTTGTTGGGGGCGATGTTGGAGAGCAGCGGCAGCAAAAACACAATGCCGAAAAAGCCGTATACCACAGAGGGGATGCCGGCCAGCAGGCGCACCATGGCAGAAAAGAATTTTTTGCACCGTTTGGGGCAGAAAAAGGCCAAGAACACCGCCGTATAGTAGCCCAGCGTTCCGCCGACGGCCACCGCTCCCACGGTGGCCGCCATCGTGCCCACCACCATTTTGCTGATGCCGTAGCTGCCGGCAAGCGTCTCGTCATCATAGCGGTCTTCTCTTGCAGGCGACCACTCCTCGCCGAAGATAAAGGACATAACGCCGATCTTCCGGAAGGCGGGCGCACTGCGCGCGAACATAAAGCCAAAAATGGCAATGGCGGCGATGACACAGATCACCGCCGCTGTCGCAAAGAGTGCGCGACCGCCCGTTTCTTTCATTTTTGCGTTATGCATTGTTCTCGGTCAGCTGGCTGAACTTGACGATCGCACCCGTGTAAATGTCCCACAGTTGCTTGATGGTCAGACTGTTTACCGCTGTGTTTTCGGGATGGACGATGACCGCCACCGCATCAAGGCATACATTGAAGCTGTTGATGCCTTCCTGGTTTACCGCAGCGGAAGACAGACCGATGACATTGCCGTTTTTGTCGTTTTCAACCGCGCTTTTACCCACGGAAGAGCCCTGCAGGTCCAGTGTGAACAGCTCATCCGCCGTCCGGCCGTAGAGTTCCGCATAGGCCGCCATGGCACGTTTGATGAATTTTTCCATGGAAGTGGAGCCGTTGATGACGATCTTGCCGCCTTCCGGCAGGGTAGCACGAGGGGTGTAGGTCTCTGTGGGAATGGGCGCATCCCCTTCATTTGCACGCTTTGCAGGGTCAGAGAGCCAGATGCAACCGGTGGCCGTGGCATGTTCCTCTGTGGCGGCACTCTTGAGATACAGCAGGAAGTCCGCCGCGATATCCGTCAGTGTGACATCGGCGTTTGTCATGACCACAAAGGGACGCTGGATGGCATACGACCCGTCCAGCACCGTCTGGGCAGAGGGCATGACGCCGTTCACCGCTACCACTTTGACCGTGTCGTTGACAGAACCGAGAGATATGTAGCCGATGGCGTTTTTGTCGCTTGCCACCTTGCTCATCACATTGCCTGTTTCCTTCTGAATGTCGGCGCGGGAGGTGGTATTATAGACTTTTTTGCCGTCGACCTTCATTTCCAGATAATTGCCGTTGCCGTCGGTGACGGTCTTGTCAAAGGCCTCGCGGGTGCCGCTTCCCTGCTCGCGCGCCACCACCGTGATCTCCTTTTCTGTGTTGCCGCAGGCAGACAGACCCATCACACAACCCACCGTGAGCAGGCCGGCCAGCAGAGCCGAAAGCCATCTTTTGCTGATTGTTTTCATGTTGTTTTCTCCTTTTTGTTTTTCTTTTTCCGTGTCTGCACCCATTATATCCGCTTCTCTTCTCCGCTGACACCTTGTTTGGGTATGGCGAATGTAAAGATTCGGTAAAGATGCGCGCCCTGCCGGAAAGCCGCCGATCAAAACAGGCCGGAAACGCAAAAATGCCGGAAAACGCGGACGGTGGTTGTCCATGTTTTCCGGCGGCAGAGAAAAACGCGCGGTACATCCTTTCTGCGGCTTTTGAAAATGAGTTGCTTTCTCCAAAGCAACAGAAGATGAAATACAATCAGAAAAAAATAGTAGAGAAGAAAAAAGAAGGGTATTTCAGAGGGGTTTTTTGACGATCTGGGCATTTTCCCTTGGGTAGAGTGCATTTGTGCGGGCAATTTTGTCGATGATGACAAGGGTATGTTCCACCTTTTTGCCGCCGTCGGAAAGCGGCGCGGGGCAGATCTCGCGCAGTTTGCCGCCCAGCATGGCAATGGCGCGTTTGGCCTGGGCGACCTCCGAGGGGGCGCCCTGCCCCTTCATGGCGATGAATATACCGCCCACCCGCACATAGGGCAGGCAGTATTCGCACAGTACGCGCAACGGGGCCACGCCGCGGGCGCAGGCCACGTCAAACGACTCGCGCAGGGCGGGGTCTTTTGCACCGCTTTCGGCGCGCAGCACCTGTGCCGTGAGGTTGGTCAGCCCCAGCATGCGGGCGGTCTCTTCCACATACCGCACCCGCTTTTCGGTGGCATCGACCGCCAAGACAGACAGGTCTTCGCGCGAGATGGCCAGCGGCAACGCCGGGAACCCCGCGCCCGTGCCTACATCAATTACCTTTGCCTTTTTGGGCAGGTGGGCGGCCACGGTCAGGCAGTCTGCATAGTGCAGCAGTGCCACCTCTGCCGGGTCTGTGATGGCGGTGAGGTTGTATTTTTCATTTTCGGAGAGCATGCGCTCGGTCAGGCGCGCATACTTCTCTGTCTTTTCATAGTTGAGATAGCGGGTCATGCCGTTTTCACCGAAGATGCGGGTCATGGCCGCCCTGAAGGCCTTTTCGTCCATGCTGTTCTGCTTCCTTTCTGCCCTTTTAGCGGCGGTCTGCCGCGGCCGGGCGCACGCCGGGGACTTGCCCCATCAAAACGCCCGCGAGCCCTGCTGCCGCGCCGGTTTTTCCATTCGCGGAGGGATTGTCTGCCCCGCGCACATCCACCTTGATTGTACCACGCCCGCCGGGCAAAGTCAAGGTGGCAAAGGGCAGTCGGCGACGGGCAAAGCCCGTTTTTGG
>CAMGGT010000104.1 GCA_946055715.1 uncultured Clostridia bacterium
AGGGATTTACCGGGGACATATAACAATACACTTCATCAGAAGTTTTTGAGAGGGGGTGTGGGGGACGGGGCTGTCGCAGTAAGAACCCTTGCATTTCCTTGCGATTCTGCCACTTTCTCTGTCGTTTACAGTTGCCAAAGAATGTTCTTCTCATCCACCGCTTCGCGGTCCCCCTTCCCCGCTGGGGAAGGCATTTAATAGTAGCCCCCTTTGGTACCTACGGTAACGGGACTTTTGCAAAAGCTAAAAACGACTCGCAACACCCCTCTTTTCAACCCTGCCGTACCGCGACAGCCCCTCCTCCACATGCTCTGATCAAACTCACCGGATGCGCGGGGGCGGCATGCGCTACCAAAGCAACAGCACCCGGCAGAAGGCGTTTTAACTTTCTGCCGGGTGCTGTTTGAGTGAAAAAGGATCTGAACAAACGAGAAGGCCAACGCATGCTTTGGCGCGCGTCCGTTTATTGGTTGCTGCTGCCGTTGGCCGCGTTGCGGCAACGGTCGATCAGCTTTTTGAGAAAGCCGGCTCGCTTGGTGTTGTTCTGGTCGCCACAGCTCTTTGCAAACTCACCCAGGATGCGTTTTTGCTCTGCCGTGAGGTTTTTGGGGACTTCCACATTGACGGTGATGATCAGGTTGCCTTTGCGTTTGGTGTTGACATTGGCAACGCCCCTGCCTCGCAGGGTAAAGGAAGTGCCGGTCTGTGTGCCGTCGGGAATGTGGTAGGACTCTTTGCCTTCCAGCGTCGGGATCTCGATGTCTGCGCCCAGCGCCGCTTCCACAAAGGTGATGGGCACTTCGCAGTACAGGTTGTCGCCGTCGCGCTCAAAGAAGGCATGCGGACGCACCCGCACTTCGATGATGAGGTCGCCGTTCGGGCCACCGTTGCGCCCGGCGCTCCCCTGGCCGCGCAGGACAATGCGCTGGCCGTTGTCGATGCCGGCGGGAATGGTGACATCCAGCTTCTTTGTCAGTTTCACATACCCGCTGCCGCGACAGTTGTGGCAGGGGGTACTTATGACCTTGCCGCGCCCGCGGCAAGCGTCACAGGGGCGGCTGGTCTGCATCATGCCCAGCGCGGTGCGCTGTTGCAGGGTGACGGTACCGCGCCCGCCGCAACGGGTGCAGGTCTCTGCGCGGGTGCCCTTTTCGGCACCGCTGCCGCCGCAGTCGCCACACGCTTCGACGCGGTTGTAGGTGACTTCCTTTTTGCAACCGAACACGGCCTCCTCAAAAGAAAGCACGATCCGTGCGACCTCGTCATCCCCCTCGACAGGTGCATTGGCGCGACTCGCACCGCCGCCACCGCCGAAAAAGGAAGAGAAGATGTCGCCGAAGTCAAAGCCGCCAAAACCGCCGAAGCCGCCACCGGCACCGCCGCCCCCTTGGGTGAAGGCATCATGCCCGAACCGATCGTACTGCGCGCGTTTTTCCTTGTCGGACAGCACGGCATAGGCCTCGTTGACTTCCTTAAAATGCTGCTCGGCGTCTTTGTCGCCGGGGTTCATATCGGGATGATACTTTTTTGCCAATGTGCGGTAGGCCTTTTTCAGTTCGTCTTCAGACGCTGTTTTTGAGACCCCCAGCACCTCATAATAGTCTCTTTTGCTGTCTGCCATCATACTCTCCGTGCCGCCGCAGGCGGCTTAAAAATAAACTTGGGAATTGCTCTCAAAATGGGTCGGGTCCCATTTTGAGAGCAATTCGGGCGTGAAATGGATGTGCTTCACTTATGGATGTGCGAGGCATTCACGCTCCACTATCTTAAAAACGGCCGACGGAAGCCGAAGCTCCCGTCGGTAGGTTGCGGCCGTTTCAGTTCTTGTCGGTCTTATCCTCAAAATCGGCATTGTAATAGTCGCCACCGTTGTTGCCGTTGCCCGCGCCGTTTGCGGCATTGGGGTCAAATCCGGCACCGCCGTTGGCATCCGCGCCTGCCTGCTGATAGAGCTTGGAAGCCAGCGGGTAGAAGGCCTTCTGCAGGGCTTCGGTGTCGGCCTTGATGGCCTCGGTGTCGCCGCCCTTGACGGTCTCTTTCAGTTTGGAGATGGCCGCGTTGACCTCGGCCTTGTCGGCATCGGTGAACTTGTCGCCGGCATCGGTCATGCTCTTTTCGATCTGGAAGATCATAGACTCTGCCTGGTTCTTGGCCTCAACGGCTTCCTGCTGTTTCTTGTCCTCGGCGGCATGCTTCTCGGCATCCTTGACGGCGCGCTCGATGTCTTCCTTGGACATGTTGGAAGAGGAAGTGATGGTGATGTGCTGTTCTTTGCCGGTGCCCTTGTCGGTAGCCGTGACATTCACAATGCCGTTGGCGTCGATGTCAAAGGTGACCTCGATCTGGGGCACACCGCGGGGTGCGGCGGGGATGCCGTCCAGCACGAAGCGGCCCAGGGTCGTGTTGCCGGAGGCCATGGGGCGTTCGCCCTGCAGGACATGAATTTCAACCGAGGTCTGCCCATCGGCTGCGGTGGAGTAGACCTGGCTCTTCTTGACAGGAATGGTGGTGTTGCGGTCGATGATCTTGTTGAACACGCCGCCCAGCGTCTCAATACCCAGCGACAGCGGGGTGACATCCAGCAGCAGCAGGTCCTTGACATCGCCGCCCAGCACACCGCCCTGAATGGCGGCACCCACGGCCACGCACTCGTCGGGGTTGATGCCCTTGAAGGGCTCTTTGCCGATCAGTTTTTTCACGGCTTCCTGCACGGCAGGGATACGGGTGGAACCGCCGACCAAGAGCACCTTGGAGATCTGCGAAGCGGTCAGACCTGCATCCGACAGCGCCTGGTTGACAGGGCCCATGGTCTTCTGCACCAGATCGGCCGTCAGTTCATCGAATTTCGCACGGGTCAGCGTGGCCTCAAAGTGCTTGGGGCCGGTGGCATCTGCCGTGATGAAGGGCAGAGAGATCGCGCTGCTCATCACGCCGGACAGTTCGATCTTGGCCTTTTCGGCGGCCTCTTTGAGGCGCTGCAGGGCCATCTTGTCTTTGCGCAGGTCAATGCCGCCGTTCTCGCGGGCAAAGGTGTCTGCCATCCAGTCGATGATGCGCTGGTCAAAGTCGTCGCCGCCCAGGCGGTTGTTGCCGGCGGTGGCCAGCACCTCAAACACGCCGTCGGAGATCTCCAGCAGCGAGACGTCGAAGGTACCGCCGCCCAGGTCGAAGATCATGATCTTCTGCTCTTCTTCCTTGTCCATACCGTACGCAAGCGCGGCGGCTGTCGGCTCGTTGATGATACGCAGCACTTCCAACCCGGCGATCTTGCCGGCGTCCTTGGTGGCCTGGCGCTGTGCGTCGGTGAAGTAAGCCGGCACGGTGATGACCGCCTGAGAGACGGGGCAACCGAGGTAGGCCTCGGCGTCGGCTTTCAGCTTCTGCAGGATCATCGCGGAGATCTCCTGCGGGGTATAGCTCTTGCCGTCAATGGTCACCTTGTGTGCGGTGCCCATTTCACGCTTGATGGAAATGACGGTGCGCTCCGGGTTGGTCACGCTCTGGCGCTTTGCCACCTGACCCACCAGACGCTCGCCGGTCTTGGAGAAGGCCACAACAGACGGAGTCGTGCGGCTACCTTCCGGATTGGGGATAACGATGGGCTCTCCGCCCTCATAAACGGCCACACAAGAGTTGGTCGTGCCAAGGTCAATACCGATAATTTTTCCCATAATGTATTTCCTCCGTAGAATAGTTTCGTTGAATTTGGTTAGCTTTATGATGATTTGTTGGTTTTCGTATCTGTTGGTTTGGCCGTATGCCCCGTTTGGGGGCCTTGCCGGGCAAGCAGCGCTGTCAGTTCAGCACCTTCACCATGGCATACCGCAGCACGCGGTCGTCCTTGCGGTAACCCGGCAGAAAGACTTCAGACACAACGCTTTCGGCGGCTTCCGGGTCTTCCTCATGCATCACGGCGTTGTGGGCGTTGGGGTCAAATGCATCCCCCTTTTCGCCAAACCGCTCGATCCCCTGCTTTTCCAGCAGCGTGTTGACGGCGCCCAGCGTCATCTGCAGACCCTGGCGGATCTGCTCGACCGAGCCCTCGGCCGCGGCGGCGCGCTCCAGATTGTCCACAACAGGCAACAGGTCACGCAGCACATCAAAGGTCGCATCGGTATACACCGTTTCGCGCTCCTTTGCGCTTCGCCGACGGAAGTTGTCATATTCCGCCATCATGCGCAGGTATTTGTCGTCCTTTTCTTTGGCCGCAGTCTCGGCTGTCGCCAGCTTCTTTTCCAGTTCGCCGACCTTTTCACGCAGGGAGACAAGCTCTGCATGCTCGGACTTTTTCTCTTTGTCTTTCTTCTGTTCCTTGCGTTCCGATTTGGGTTTTTCGTCCGCCACCGCCTCGGCCTCGTTTGCCGGTTGCTCGGCTTTTTCGCTCTCGGGGGTGGGGGTTTCTTCATTTTTAAGCTGTTCTTCCGTCATACATCGGTTCCTTTCTTGGTATGGTCATCTGCCGGAAGCGCGGGGGCCGACGGTGGGTTGCCAAGCAAAGCATCCAGCCGCTCGGCCAGCTGATCGATGGTGGCGATGACCTTTGCATAGTCCATGCGGCGCGGCCCCACCACACCGATGGCCCCCACCACATGGCCGTTGTGCCTGACGGGGCGGTAGATCAGGGCAGAGTTGTTCATCACCTTCACGGCGTTTTCACTGCCGATCAACACGCGGGTGCCGTCATCATTTTCCTGTGCTTCCTCGCTTGAAATGGCGCAAAGCAGATCGTGTTTGTCCTCAAAGAGGGAAATCATGTTGCGCAATTCGTCGATATTTTCATATTCGGGGTATTGCAGAAGGCGATTGACACCCTCCACCCGCAGGTCGCTTTCGCGCTGTTCCGCCATGGCGTCATAGATAAGCTTGCACAGCGGGTTGACCAGAAGGGCAAGACCCGGCAGGGC
>CAMGGT010000105.1 GCA_946055715.1 uncultured Clostridia bacterium
GGCAAACAGCTTTTCTGTCTCCTGCGGGGTCAAAACGGCGGTGGGCTCGTCCAGGATCAGGATATCCGCCCCGCGATACAGCACTTTTATGATCTCGACGGTCTGCTTTTCAGACACAGACATCTCGTGAATTTTCTTTTTCGGGTCGATGCGGAACCCATAGCGGTCGGCGATCTCCTGCACCCGCCGGTTCACATCCGCCAGTTTATAGGCGCCGTCGCGCACGCCAAGCACAATGTTCTGCGCGGCGGAAAACACATCCACCAGTTTGAAATGCTGATGGATCATACCGATCTTATAGTCGTATGCTTCTTTGGGAGAACGGATGATGACCTCCTGCCCCTCCACAAAGATCTGCCCCGCATCCGGATAGTAGATGCCGGCGATCATATTCATGAGTGTGGTCTTGCCGCACCCGTTTTCACCCAGAATGGCCAGGATCTCTCCATGGTACACATCCAGGTCCACATGGTCGTTTGCCACCACTTTGCCAAACGTTTTGGTTACGCCTTTGAGTTGCAGTGCAATGGTTTTTTCCACAGCATAGCCCTCCGGTTTCTCTTGAAAATTGCAGAATAAATGAAAAAACGGTATACAGGCGAAGCCGGCGGCTCCGCCTGTATACGGCTGATATCGAATTAGTCTTCGATGGGATCGTAGACCTCGTTGAGCAGCTGGATGCCGTCGATGCGCAGGCCGAAGTAGGGGGCAGAGCGCAGGTCAGACTCGGCAAAGAAGGAGACGCCGGCAACGGTCTTGATGACATTCTGTCCTTCCACCAGGCACTCGGTCACAGTCTCGCCATTCACGGTGAAGGTGGAGGTGTCAAACACATGGAGGGTGCCGTTTTCAAGGGCAGCGGTGGCGGTTGCGATCGCCTCGGCGGTGCCGGCGGCGGCAACGGCGGTGTTGATGTCGGTCAGCTTCACGGAGCCGGTGGCAATGGTGCCGGTCCAGTCGGTGTCAATGGCGGTGTTGTTCTTGGCGCTGGTGATGATATACTGGAAGTAGGGGGACCAGTCAATATAGGAGGAAACAATGAAGGTGTTGGGGCAGTCGGCGATGGTGCTGCCGTTGTAGGAGACATTGGGCACTTTTTTCTGTTCGCAGGCAGAGGGAGCGCCCATGGAGTCGGCATGCTGGGAGATGAGCTTGCAGCCCTGGTCGATCAGTTCCAGCGCGTAGGATTTTTCTCTGGTTTCGTGATACCAAGAGCCGGTGAATTTGACCTTCATGGTGACGGAGGGGCAAACGGATTTTGCGCCCAGGTAGAAGGAGGTGTAACCCGAGACAACTTCCTCATAGGTGAAGGCGCCCACATAGCCGATCACGGCCTCCTCGGCGGTGATGGTGCCGGCGGCGATCATCTCGTTGAGTTTCAGGCCTGCGGCGATACCGGCCAGGTAACGGCCCTCATAGATGGCGGCAAAGGCGTTGTGGAAGTTGGGCTGGTTTTCTTTATGCGCGTTGGGGCCGGTGGCATGGCAGAACTGCACATTGGGGTATTCCTTGGCGGCTTTGAGGAGGTATGCCTCATGGCCGAAGGAGTCGGCAAACACCACGCCGCAACCCATGTCGGCCAGCTCGCAGGCGGCTTCGTAGGCGGCATCGGATTCATCGACATTCTTTCTGTAGATGATCTGGGATTTCTTCATACCCAGGGCTTCCACAGCGGCCTCCACGCCGCGCATGAAGTTGAGGTCATAGGTGGACTTTTCGTCGTGCAGCAGGATCACGCCGATCTTGAAGTCGTCGGTCGCCTCGCCGCAGGCGACGAGCGTCGCACACATGCCAAGGCACATGGCAACGATCAGGAACAGAGATGCGAGTTTTTTCATTTTGGTTTCCTCCGTCATTTTTTCAAAATGTATTTTTACACGGGCACACCCGTTGTAAACGGCAGGGAGAGGGCGTCGCTTCAACAAAAAACGACAGATCCCTTCAAGACCTGTCGGCACTTCTCCCTTCCGTCCGCGCAAAACAAAAAGGAAACGGAAAAGAAGCGCCAATAGTCGCGTATCAAAGGGCCACGCGGTAGAAACGTCCGGGCCATGTATCCGGACCTATATTGGCATCAATATGAAATTATCGGAAGTGTAAAAGAGCAAATACCAAGGGAAAACCGTCAGCGGCAGAAGGTCAGACCGTCTTCCGTCATGGAAGCGATCATCGCCAGCGACTCCACCCGCACACCCTGTGCGCGAAGTTCGTCGCCGCCACCCTGGAACTGCTTTTCAATGGCAACAGCACAACCCGCAAGGGTGGCGCCGGCCTGTCCGATGATGTCCCTCAAGCCCTTGATGGCGTTGCCGCAGGCCAGAAAGTCATCCACGATTAGCAAACGGTCGGAGGGGGCAAGGTATTCTTTGGCGACGGCCGCGGTGTAGTCGTTGCCGTGCGTGTAAGAGTAAATTTTGGCGCTGTATACATCTTTTGACTGGTTGGCCGACGCGTGCTTTTTGACCACGACGGCAGGCACACCCAGCGCCTGGGCCGCCAGCGTTGCCAGCGGGATGCCGGAGGCCTCGATGGTCAGCACCTTGGTGACGCCCGCATCCGCAAACAGACGGGCGATCTCGCGCCCCATCTCGGACAGAAAGGCAACATCCAGCTGCTGGTTGAGAAAACCGCCGACTTTCAGCACATGGCCGGGCAGAACCTTGCCTTCACGCAGGATCTTTTCTTCCAACGCCCGCATACCGTGCGCTCCTTTCCGAAAAAAAGAAAATCAGACGCAATCGGGGACACATGAAAGAGCAACCTTTTCGTCTGACACTTCATTTTCATCTCTGACTTGATTGTAACACATCCCCCCAAAAAAGTCAACTTGGCAAACTGCAAGGATTTCAAAAGCCGCCGCGAGCTTGTTTTGTGCAGGATGACAAGCGCCGAAAAGCCGCTTTTTTCCGGCGGAAAGAACGGCTCTTCCATAATATTTTAAACGCGTATGCGCACGGGTGCGCGCACCGTTTTTTGATTGTAAACGGGGCGTCGAGGATGTCGCCCCTTGCTATCCTGTTCCCTTAGCATATTCAATAGAGCAAAGGTGTTTCAAGAATGCGGGGGAATACTTGATGTACCTCTTTTCCCAAGAGACATGGTACTACGCGCATGCGTGCGCGAGGGTACAATGGATTGAAGTAGGTTTTGAAAATCATGTGGCCGAGGGGCGTTCTTACCTGCCTCCCTCCGGGAGGGAGGGGGACCACGAAGTGGTGGAAGGAGCAAGCGGGCACAAAAGCAGAGAATATGGCCTTGTTGCGGGCGGATATGGAATCCGCCTCTACGGCGCGGATGAAATATTCGTATCGGCCGAAGCATCGTAAGCATCATTTCTTACATCGTAGGGCGGGGGCTTGCTCCCGCCGTTTTTGCCATCTGAAAGGGACAATTCAATGCAAATCGGCGAGACAAAGCAAAACGGTCATCTGTTTCTTTTCTCGCGGCGGGAGCAATGCCATTTGTCACAAATGGCATCGCGCCCGCCCTACCGTATAGCGCAACATTTTACCAAAGCCAAACAACCGAAAGTCAACTATCAATGCCTTCCCCGGTGGGGGAAGGGGGACCGCGAAGCGGTGGATGAGGTGTGTCGTTTCAAAAGAGGCGGCGGGTGATTCATGAATCGACCCTACGGGGTTGGCGCAATACCAACATCACCGAAGCACCGAAAACATCACATATTCTTACTTGCATGCCGAAGAGAATTGCCCGCATGCAGCCGCGCGGCGGTCGTGCGATTGTGCCAAGCGTGTTCCGCATGCACACCCGTCGGCTTCGTCATGGCATACATGCCGCGACGGCAAATTGTGCCAAGCACCTCTCGCATACGCCCGCGTTTTTTGTGCATTGCACCGATCTTGTTTTTTTCGTCGGGACTTGCACAGGCGGGAAAAGTATGGTATACTTGTATACATGAATACAGAAAAGGGTGTGATTTGCCATGCTTGAAGTCTCTTCCAAAACCAACCTGCTGGAGCAGAAGTCCTACCGCTATCAGTTGCAGGACATCCCCTCCCCCAACCTCTACCGCGACATCTACCCCTACAGCGAAGTGCCCAAGGTGCCCTTCAACCACCGCCGCGTGCCCATGGGGATGCCGGAGGAGATCTGGATCACAGACACCACCATGCGGGACGGACAGCAGTCGCGCGAGCCCTATACGGTGGAGCAGATCGTGCATCTGTACAAGCTGCTGGCCAAACTGGGCGGGCCGAAGGGGCTGATCCGCCAGACGGAGTTCTTCATCTACAGCAAAAAGGACCGCGAAGCGGTGGAACGCTGTCAGGACCTGGGGCTTCCCTTCCCCGAGATCACCACATGGATCCGCGCCAACAAAGAGGATTTCAAACTGGTCAAAGACCTGCACATCAAAGAAACGGGCATTCTGGTCAGCGCCTCGGACTATCACATCTTCAAAAAGCTGAAGATGACCCGCAGTGAGGCCATGCGCATGTATCTGTCTGCCGCATACGATGCGTTTGCGGCCGGCATTTCTCCCCGCTGTCATCTGGAAGACATCACCCGTGCCGATTTCTACGGCTTTGTGGTGCCGCTGGTCAACGAGCTGGAACGCATGGCCGAGCATTCCGGCGTGCCGGTGAAGATCCGTGCCTGCGACACCATGGGCTACGGTGTGCCCTACACCGAGGTGGCATTGCCCCGCAGTGTGCCCGGCATCATCTACGGTCTGCAGCATTATTCCGACATCCCCTCCGCGCATCTGGAATGGCACGGTCACAACGACTTCTACAAAGCGGTGGCCAACGCCTCCACCGCCTGGCTGTACGGTGCCAGCGCCGTCAACTGCTCTCTCTTGGGGGTGGGCGAGCGCACCGGCAACATCCCCCTGGAGGCCATGGTGTTTGAGTATGCCTCCC
>CAMGGT010000106.1 GCA_946055715.1 uncultured Clostridia bacterium
ATGCCGTTTCTTCCTCGGGCGCCCATACGAGGTCCAGAAACGATTCCTTGGATTCCTTGCGCTCTGCCTTGAGGCGGGCGACGTAGTGGTGGAGGGTGGATTCGCTTGCCTCGCAGCCGTACTCGTCTCTGAGGCGGGCGTGGGGACGGTTGCCGCGGGCGTGGTCAAGGCGGGCGCGGGCGTGGTGCTGATCTCCGGATCTGACGGCGGAACGGGCGCCGCCCCCAAAAGCTCCATTCACAACGCAGGTCTGCCTTGGGAGCTTGGCCTTGCAGAGGCACACCAGACGCTGGTGAAAAACGGCCTGCGCTCCCGCGTGCGGCTGGAGACAGACGGCAAGCTGATGAGCGGGCGGGATGTGGCCATTGCCTGCATCCTGGGCGCGGAAGAATTCGGTTTTGCCACCGCACCGCTGGTCTCCATGGGGTGCGTGATGATGCGGGTGTGCAACCTGGACACCTGCCCCGTAGGCATCGCCACACAGAACCCCGCCCTGCGCAAGCGCTTTTGCGGCAAACCCGAATATGTGATGAACTTCATGACCTTTGTGGCCGAAGAGTTCCGCGAGATCATGGCCAAGCTCGGCGTGCGCACCGTCGATGAACTGGTGGGGCACACCGAAAAACTGCGCATGCGGCAAAACCGCGTCACCCATCGGGCAGACACGGTGGACCTTTCGTCCGTTCTCGAAAAGGCCGCGCCCATCCATGCCGTCGCGGCAGACAGGTTTGACTTCAAGCTGGAAGAAACGCTGGACGAGCATACCTTGCTCCCCGCCTTTGAACCCTACCTCAACCGCCGCAAGCCCCACGAAATGTCTGTGCAGGTCTCAAGCGTCAACCGCACCGTGGGCACGATCCTCGGTTCGGTCATCACCAAAAAATTCGGAGACACGCTGGCACCCGACACCTATGCGGTGCATTGCACGGGCGGCGGCGGGCAGTCTTTCGGCGCATTTGTGCCAAAGGGCCTTACGCTGACGCTTTCGGGAGACGCCAACGACTATTTCGGCAAGGGGCTATCCGGTGGCAAACTGGTCATCTATCCTCCTGCCGGCTCGGTATTTCCGGCAAAAGACAATATCATCATCGGCAATGTGGCACTGTACGGTGCCACAAGCGGCGAGGCATATATCTGCGGCATCGCCGGCGAGCGTTTCTGCGTTCGTAATTCGGGCGCGGTGGCCGTGGTGGAGGGGTGCGGCGACCACGGCTGTGAGTATATGACGGGCGGCCGGGTGGCCGTGCTTGGCCCCACCGGCAAGAATTTTGCAGCCGGCATGAGCGGCGGCATCGCCTATGTGCTGGACGAGCATCACGACCTGTATCTGCGGCTGAACAAAGAAATGGTCGACATGGAAGAAGTGACGGAACAGCACGATATTGCCGAGCTGAAAGGGATGATCGACGCGCATGTGCGGGCCACCGGCTCCGAGGTTGGGCGCACGATCGCCGGGCAGTTTGAAGCATATCTGCCCAAGTTCAAAAAGATCATTCCCAGGGACTACCGCAGGATGCTGGCGGCCATTGCCCGCTTTGAAGAGAAAGGAATCCCCTATGAAGAAGCCGAATTGCAGGCGTTTTGCGCCCTGCAGAAGGGCTGACGGGAGGCAGAAACATGGGAAAACCGACAGGATTTATGGAATATGACCGGGTCGCCGATACCTGCCGCCCGCCAAAAGAACGCATAGCGGACTATGCGGAATTTCACGCGCCGCAAAGCAAGGCAGAACGCCAAAAGCAGGCGGCGCGGTGCATGAACTGCGGCGTGCCGTTCTGCCAGTCGGGCGAGGTGTTCGGCGGGATGGTCAGCGGCTGCCCGCTGCACAACCTCATTCCGGAATTCAACGACGAGGTGTTCGGCGGTCATTGGCATGAGGCGCTTGTGCGCCTGCAAAAGACCAACAACTTTCCCGAATTTACCGGGAGGGTCTGCCCCGCGCTCTGCGAGGCGGCCTGCACCTGCCGCATGAACGGCGATGCCGTCACCGTGCGCGACAACGAACTGGCCATCATCGAAGAGGGCTTTGCCAAAGGATGGGTGCAGGCGCGTGTACCCGCCGTGCGCAGCGGCAAAAGGGTGGCCGTCGTCGGCTCCGGCCCTGCGGGGCTTGCCGCAGCAGACCAGCTCAACCAAAGAGGTCACAGCGTCACGGTCTTTGAACGCGAAGACCGCCCCGGGGGCCTTTTGATGTACGGCATCCCCAACATGAAGCTGGACAAAACCATTGTCGCCCGCCGCATTTCCCTCATGGAAGCAGAAGGGGTGGTGTTCCGCACCGGTGTGGATGTCGGACGCGACATTCCGGCAAATGAGATCATGGCCGACTATGATGCCGTGGTGCTGGCCTGCGGGTCAAAGACGCCACGCGACCTGCGCGTACCCGGCCGGGAGGCAGAAGGGGTGGCCTTTGCGGTCGACTATCTCACCTGCGCCACCAAGGCGCTGCTTGCAAACGACGTCCCCGCCCTCTCTGCCAAAGGCAAAAACGTCGTCATCGTGGGCGGCGGCGACACCGGCAACGACTGCCTGGCCACTGCCATCCGGCAGGGGTGCCAATCGGCCGTTCAACTGGAAATGACGGCCAAATTGCCCGACACTCCCACAGAGCAAAACCCATGGCCTCAATGGCCGCGCGTCTGCAAAACCGACTATGGCCAGGAGGAGGCCATTGCGGTCTTCGGATGTGACCCGCGGAAGTATCAGACCACCGTCAAAGAGATCATGGCAGACGAACAAGGCCGCATCTGTGGGGTCAGAACCGTCAGACTGCAAACAGAGGCAGACAAAAAGACCCATCGGCCGCGCATGGTGGAAATTCCGGGCAGCGAAGAGACGCTTCCCTGCGAATTGCTGCTGATCGCCGCCGGATTTGTGGGCTGTGAAGCGTATGTCGCAGAGGCCTTCGGCGCGACCATGGGCGAGCGCGGCACCCTCTGCCCCGCAGGAGGGCAGTTCCGGCTTGCCCCCGCCCGCCTGTTTGCGGCGGGCGATGCCCGCCGCGGGCAGTCGCTTGTGGTCTGGGCCATTGCGGAAGGCCGCGCCTGCGCGGCGGAAGTCGACCGCTTCCTGCTTTCGGAATACTGATCGGCCTTGTCCTTTTCCGCCTTGATGCTCGGCTCCCCGCTTTGGTTTTCGGTGTGCCGATTATACTCTTGGCGTGCCGCTTTGGCTTTCGGCACTCCGCTTTGACTCTTGGTGCGCCGCTTCGGTTCTTGGAGTGCCGTTTTGGCATTCAATATTACTGCCTCCCTCCGGGATGGGAGCAAGGAGCAAGCGGGCGCGAAAGCAAATCATATTGCATTGCACGGTACAATTGTATATCTGTCCTTTACAGTTACCGAAGAATGTTCTCCTCATCCACCGCTTTGCGGTCCCCCTTCCCCGCCGGGGAAGGCATTGAGTAGTAGACCCCTTCGGCACCTACGGTAAAGTGGCTGTCGCAAATGTAAAAACAAATTGCGACAGCCACTCTTTTCTCTTTTCGCCCCTGTCTTACTGCAACAGTCCTGTTTATCACTTTTGGCACCATCGCATGAATATTGATGCCCGCCACGCTCATAGCACCGCACCCGGATGCAACCGCACGCATCATCACGCCGCACCCCTGCCTCGATTGCATTCCCCGCAATTGAGACACCAAAACCGCCGGCGACAAAAACATCCCCTTGAATGCGTGATTTTTCGTTTCTGATGCGGAAAATCTGCCGCCGCCACTTGACGGCCGCCCCCGGATGTGCTACAATGAACAAGGTGGCAAGCGGTGTGCGAAAGCACCGCCTTCCCATCGACCTTTTTCGGGGTGTGGCGCAGTTGGTAGCGCGCGAAGTTTGGGAGCATGCAGGCGGCGGGGACGCCCCCGCGGGCAAAAGGGCGCTTCGCGCCAAAGAGCAAAATTCCGAAAGTGCTTGCAAACATTGAAGGAAAGTCCTTGTAAACATGCCCTTCTTCGAGTGTTTGCCTTTTCAAAAAAACACCGACAATATGTTTTGACCACAGATTTGACCACTTACGGAAAAACCGCAAAAATTGAATTTTTTACACATTTCGGGGTGTAGCGAAGCTGGTATCGCACCGCATTTGGGATGCGGGGATCGCACGTTCGAGTCGTGTCACTCCGACCATTTGGGCTTTGAGAACAATTCTCAAAGCCTTTTTCTTTGTTTACATTTGCACGATATGGCACAAAAGGTTGGATTTTCATGGCATTTCGGCTGTTTTCTGACCGTTTGCACGGAAGGCTGAAAATAACAAATAAAATTTGAGCCCCAAATATGCAATTCTGTGTTTGAGGCTTGGTCGGGAAAACTTCAAACTCACAAACCACTTTTGCGGCGATTGCCTTATCTTTGAATGCAGCGACGCAATATTTAAGGGACGAATATTGCAATGCCGTGGTCGTGGCCCTTGGGGCCACAACCAGCTCAGACATTCTCGGGGGGCTCAAAGCCCCCGGATTGATTATCAATGAAGCAACAAGTGTATTTTGGTAAAAATCATCGTTACCCCGTTCACAGGTGCAAATCATTTGATTTTTTTATTTTTGTTGCCTCTGCGCTGATAATCGGCGTTGATTTCGTCGCTCCAATCTGCACCGAGCGGAGTGCTTGCTCTGACATTGCAAACGGCTTTCGCAACCGATTCATAGAGGATATGCGTGCCCTCGCCGTCAGCGTTGTAGTTCACGGCTCTGTCACGGCTGATACCATAACGCGCGGCAGTTTCGACGGCGTCTATGTTTGCTCCGATGAACAGGAACTCCCAGCCGTATTTTTCTTTCTGCCGCTCGATCATCTTTTTGACCTGCTCGCTCGTGTAACGATGACTTG
>CAMGGT010000107.1 GCA_946055715.1 uncultured Clostridia bacterium
GTCTGTCACGCGGACGCGCAGTTTTTCGGTGATGAAATAGGTATACAGCAGCCATGACAGCGACAGCAGCAGCGGGATCATCCAGTACCACTCCCAGGTGGGAATGGTGAAGAAGGTGGCCTGACCTTCCACCGCCACAGATTTGGTGTGACTATTGGCAAACACATCGACAAGAGAGGCAAGCTCGCTGATGCCGCCCAACAGTCCAAAGACCAATACCATGCGCACGAGACCTGCAGATTGCTTGCCTGTCTCCTCCTCGGCAGGGACAAAGCACCGGAAAAGATCGGAGAGCACCATGCACATGGCCACAAGCGCCAAAAGGAAGGTCAGAAACGAGGCGGCAGAGACAACGGTATACAGGTCGTAGAGTTGTTTTGCCTCCTCATAGAGGGCGATGTCGCGGTACTCAAAGCGGGCGATGAAAATGCATTTCAGCACATACGCCCACAGGTTGATGCCGCCATAGATGCCGCACATCACGCAGGCCGGCAAAGCACGGCGGGACTCGGTGCGCAGCACAAAGAGCGCCAGCACAAGCAAAACAGCCGAAATTGCATCCGGCAGAACATTCATGTCGTCAAACACAAGGTCAATGGAAAAGCCCGTCGCCACCATCAGAAGCGTCAGTGCAGAGCAGATGCGCATTGCTCTGCGTTTACGCTTCAAATAGTCTGCCTTGTCTGCAAAATACCCGCAAAGCAACGCATCCGCATGACCGTCTGCACGCAGAAACCGCAGGTATTGCGCCATCATAGACACCCAGATGACCCCGCAGATCAGCACAACAGAAGCGCCGATCAGCAAAAACAGCGGATAGTAATTGGAGATGATGAACCGACTGCCCGAAAAGACCAGGTCGGGGTCATACTGCCGCACGGAAATCAGCGAAAACTCCGGCAGGGTGCTCATGACCTCCTTGAGAATGAGAAAGCCCAGTGTCAGCTTTCTGAAGCCGTCCGCACTGATCTTTCCGAACACAGCGGGTACCTGCAGGGCACTGGGGCAGTCGTGCCGCTGGCCCATATAGAAGATGCCTTCAAAGAAGTGAGAGACGGTGGGCAGCAGATACATCAGCGTCACCACCGCATAGCACAGAGAAAAAACGGTGATGATGGAGCCCTGGGACCTATCGGAACTCCACACAAACATCATCATGGCCGATGCCGGAATTTTTGAGAGAGAGATCCACGCCAGTTTGACGAACCCACTGCGCGCCTCTTCAAAATGCGGCAGGGCCTCTGCGGCATCTGAGAGGGAAGATGCCAGCAGCAGATAGCCGATGAAGTCCGGCAGCAGGTCCAGCAGGTTGATGTTTGGGTTGCACAGGAAGATCATTCCGGCAATCATCATTCCAAAGCGAAATGTCGGTTTGGTATGTGTGTTCATGTTTTGATAATTCCTTGCAAATGATGTAGTAAATGGGCGGGGAGGGGGAAGTTTGCCCGTCACTCTTTCTTTTGCGTATGGGTATAGGGGTCGTCGTCCGGGCGTTCGCTGCCCGGCATACAGATAAAGCGATAGCAGTCCAGAAACAACTTGGCGTTCAGCACAAAGACGACAATGCCCAAAAGCACCCACACCACCGCCATCGCAGGCAAAAACGCATTGCCCGGCAGGTCAATGCATTCCAGCACGGCGGCGGGCAGATAGTAGATGCCGGTATAAATGCGGTTGCGCAGAGCGGCGGCGCGTTGCTTGGGCAGGTCCACTTCCGCACACAATTCGCCGATGCCGCCCAGCAACACAGTCAGCTCTGCCCACAGGCAGAGGTCAGAAAGCAGGGCAATGACGGAAGAGACGCCGTCAAGGTTTGGCGTGTCGGGCGCCAGCAGGCGCAGGCACAGCAACACAATGCCGGCCACGCCGACCGCCCCCGGCAGAAAGGTGAGATACAGCGCATATCGGAAGGGCTTGTTCAGCCGTGCCAGTTTGCGCAGCCCCAAAAACATCAGCACTGCCGCGGGCAAAAGGGTATAGGCGTTGAAGATGTTGAGGCAGAAAAGATAACCGCACAGCAGAAGCCCCAGCCCCACCTCAGGCACCGCCTTTCGACAGACCGTGGCAGTATTTGTATTTCTTGCCGCTGCCGCAGGGGCAGGGTTCGTTTGGCCCCACCTTGCGCATCACGCGGATGACGGGGCGTGCCCCGCCTTCTCCGCCGGTGTCCAAGGGTTTGAAGATCTGCATGCGGCGCACCGGTTGCGGCCGCGGACGGACGGCCAGCAGAGTTCTGACCGTGCCTTCGCGGATGTCTTCGATCATGTCGTCAAACATATTCGCGCCGGCAATGCGGTATTCGCTGATGGGGTTGCGCTGGGCATAGGCGTTGAGCCGAACCTCGTTCTTGAAGTCCTCCATGGCGTCGATATGCTCCATCCAATGGGTGTCTACCTGGCGGAGCAACACCACGCGCTCCACCTCGCGCATATCCTGATCCACCGCGGCAAAGAGGGCGTCTTTGCTGTGATAGAGCGCAAGCGCACGCTCGGTCAGCGTCTGCGTGACCTCCTCGGCCGTGGGGGTCTCAAGACGGAAGTCACCCGGGGTGGTCAGCAGGCCCAGATAGTAGGCGCGCAGGGCGTCATACTGCGCCTCTCCCTCCGGGGGCGTCAGATAGCGGGCCACCTGCATGGCCACCGATTCGCGGATCATGTTTTCCAGTTTTCCGCGCAGGTCCTCTCCCTCCAGCACCTCCGCACGCTGTGCATAGATCAGGCGGCGCTGTTCGTTGAGCACATCGTCATATTCCAATACATTTTTTCTGCGTTCAAAGTTGAGGCCTTCCACATGCTTCTGGGCGCGTTCGATGGCGCCGGAGAGCATACCCGCCTTGATCTCTGCATCCTCGGGCAGCCCCAGCCGCGCGGTGAGGGTGGAGATGCGGTCAGAGCCGAACAGGCGCATCAGGTCGTCTTCCATTGAGATAAAGAACTGCGATTCACCCGGGTCGCCCTGTCGGCCGGAACGGCCGCGCAGCTGGTTGTCGATGCGGCGGCTTTCATGCCGCTCTGTGCCCAGGATAAACAAGCCGCCTGCCGCGCGGACGCGGTCTGCCTCCGGCGCGATCTGCGCCTTAAAGTCGCTCACCAGCGCGCGGAAGGTCGCCCGCGCTTCCAGCACGGTCTCGTCCGCCGTGTCGGCCATGCCCATGGCCTGCTCGATCACCGCCGGCTCCATGCCGCGGCGGCGCATTTCAGAGCGAGCCAAAAACTCGGGGTTGCCCCCCAGCATGATGTCGGTACCGCGCCCGGCCATGTTGGTGGAAATGGTCACGGCACCTTCCTTTCCTGCCTGCGCCACGATCTCCGCTTCTCGTTCATGATGCTTGGCATTCAGCACCGTGTGCTTGATGCCCGCGGCTTTGAGCAGTTTGGAAAGTTCCTCCGACCGCTCGATGGAAATGGTACCCACCAGCACGGGCTGCCCCTTGCTGTGGCATTCTTCGATCTTCCGCACGATGGCCTGCAGCTTGCCGGCTCTGGTGCGGTACACAGAGTCATCGTGGTCAACGCGGATCATGGGTTTGTTGGTGGGCACTTCCACCACGTCCAGATGGTAGATCTCGCGGAATTCCGCATCCTCGGTCATGGCGGTACCCGTCATGCCGGACAGCTTGGTATACAGGCGGAAGTAGTTCTGAAAGGTGATGCTGGCCAGCGTCTTGTTTTCTTTTGCCACCTGCACATGTTCTTTGGCCTCGATGGCCTGGTGCAGGCCTTCGTTATACCGGCGACCCGGCATCAGGCGGCCGGTAAAGGTGTCTACAATGATGACCTCGCCGTCTTTGACCACATAGTCCACATCCCGACGCATCACGCCGTGGGCGCGGATGGCCTGCATGATGTGGTGGTTGAGGGTGGTGTTTTCGGGGTCGGAGAGGTTGGCGATCTTGAAGAATTTTTCTGCCTTCTCAATGCCCGACTGGGTCAGCACCGCGGTGCGGGCCTTTTCGTCCACCACATAGTCGGCATCCAGATGGTCAGAGTCTTGCTTGCTATCCAGTTCTTTGATGACCAGCTTTTTCAGGCGTGAGGCAAACTGGTCGGCGCGGGTATACAGGTCGGTGGAGGCCTCCCCTTCGCCGGAGATGATCAGCGGGGTGCGCGCCTCGTCGATAAGGATGGAGTCCACCTCGTCCACAATGGCAAAATTGTGCCCGCGTTGCACCATCTGCGGGCGGTAGACCACCATGTTGTCACGCAGGTAGTCAAAGCCGAATTCGTTGTTGGTGCCGTAGGTGATGTCGGCATCATAGGCCTCGTGCTTTTCTTCGGGCGACTGTCCATGCACCACAAGACCTGTCTTCAGCCCCATGAAAGAATAGACGCGCCCCATCTCGTCACGCCCACAGGTGGCGAGGTAATCGTTGACGGTGACGATGTGCACGCCCTTGCCCGACAGGGCGTTGAGATAGGCGGGCAGGGTGGCTACCAGCGTTTTGCCTTCACCCGTTTTCATCTCGGCGATCCGCCCCTGGTGAAGCAGAATGCCCCCCATCAGCTGTACGCGGAAGGGGCGCTTGGACAGCACGCGGTCGTCTGCTTCACGGATGGCCGCAAAGGCATCCGGCAGAATGTCGTCCAGCGTTTCTCCCGCCGCCAGCCGTGCCTTCAGCGCGGGGGTGGTGGCCTTGAGCTCTTCGTCGCTCATGGCCGCGTATTTTTCGCCCAGGTCTTCGATCTTTCGCACCGTCTCTTCCAGACGCTTGATCTGTCGCTCACTGTAAGTGCCAAATAGTTTGGCAAATAGTTTACCCATGAAAAACTCCTTCACATTGTCGGATATGATATTTCCGGGGAGAAAGCACTATACAAAATGATATATC
>CAMGGT010000108.1 GCA_946055715.1 uncultured Clostridia bacterium
ATATAACCGCAAAACGGTGCGGTCTCTCCGGCTTTTCTGACCCGGTTGCAAAAAAACTGTGAATGATTCGTAACATCGTCATATCTGCGCTTGACAGGCATATAATGGTAATGATACAATCAGATTGTTCGGAAGCGAACAGTTCGAAAACGGCCGGGGGTATCTTCATGAATCCTATCTTTGAAAACCTGTATGCCACAAAAGAGTTGCAATCTGTGCTGTTTGCTTCTGTTTGCGAGGCATACGGCCTGACGCTGACAGAAGTGCTTGTGCTGCTTTTTTTGAGCAAAAGCAAAGAGAGCGACACCGCCACCGATATTGTGGACAAACTGAAGATCGCCAAATCGCACATCTCGGCCTCCGTGAGAGACCTGGAGGTGCGCGGATACATCAGGGGCATCTATGAAGCAAAGAACAGAAGAAGCATTCATCTGCAACTGTGCGAGAAAAGCGCGGAGATCGTCAAAGCGGGCGAGCAGAGGCAACAAGAGTTTCTTTCGGTGATCTGCCGCGGCTTTGGCAAAGAAGAACTTGAAACGCTGAAAGAAAATATCCGGCGCATGACCGGCAACATCAACCGATATCTGAGTGACAACGGAAGCGACAAAGGAGGCAGTACATGACACATCACGAAAACAGAAACGATCTTTCAACTGACCTATCACCCCTATATATTCAGTCAAGTGCAGATCAACGGCCTGTTCAGGGAGATCACTGTGCCGGAATACATTGCGCTGCACCGCATCGCTGGCTCGATTTCCAAAAGCGGCGACAGTGCCGGAAAGACCTATCTGAAGGATATTGCCGATGAGCTGCACTTGTCTGTCCCCAAAACGTCCAAAATGATAGGAGAATTGCGCGACAAAGGATGGATCTGCTGGGGACATGACGGCAACGGCAAGGACGGCACCTATGTGACCGTCACGGCTTCCGGGGCCGAACTGATCGAACGGCAAGAGGGCAGATTAAAGGAGTATTACGGCAGAGTGATCGAGCGTTTCGGTGCAGACAAGCTGGTCACGCTGTTTGGACTGATGAAGGAGCTGGAGGATGTGATGGACAACGAACTCTGCCGGGAAAGTGAGGAGCAAAATGACGGATAAACTCTGCCGATATGCAGCCGATAAAGCGCTGCTGTGCCGCAAAAACGACGACATCTCTCCACGCCTGTATGAAGAATACGGCGTCAAACGGGGTCTCCGCGACGAAAACGGCAACGGCGTGCTTGCGGGGCTGACCAATATTTCCAAGATCGTTTCCTCAAAAATCTTAGACGGCAAAAAAGTCTCCTGCGACGGGGAACTGTGGTATCGCGGATACCGTGTGGAAGAACTGATAGGGGGGCTTTCCGGGGAGGAGATGGGGTATGAAAAGATGGCCTATCTGCTTCTGATGGGAGAGTTGCCGGACAAGCAGGAGGCGGCCGCGTTCAAGCGGCTGATCGGAGAATGCGGCACGCTCCCCACCAACTTTACCCGTGATGTCATCATGAAGGCGCCCAGCCGGGATATTATGAACTCGGTCACGCGCAGCATCCTCACCCTGGCTTCCTATGACGAAACAGCCACCGATACAAGCGTCCCCAATTCGCTGAGACAATGCATACAGCTGATAAGCGAACTGCCGCTGCTGGCCGTGTATGCCTACCATGCGTATAACTACAGCGAAAACATGGGTAGCATGATCATTCACCGCCCCGACCCGTCGCTGTCTGTGGCAGAAAACTTTCTTGCCATGTTGCGCCCCGACAGGCACTATACCGCCACCGAGGCAAAGGTGCTGGATACGGCGCTGATCCTGCACATGGAGCATGGCGGCGGCAACAATTCGACCTTCACGACCCGCGTGGTCACCTCTTCGGGGTCGGACACCTACTCCACGATGGCAGCTGCCATGTCTTCGCTCAAAGGCCCCAAGCACGGCGGCGCCAACATCAAGGTGATGGAGATGATGGAAGACATCCGCCTGCATGTCTCCGACTGCGCAGACAAGGAAGAGCTTGCCGCCTATCTGACAAAGATCATCAACAAAGAGACCTTCGACAGGAAGGGGCTTGTGTATGGTATGGGGCACGCGGTCTACTCTTTGTCTGATCCGAGAGAACGGGTGCTCAAGGGCTATGTGGAGCAGCTCGCCGCCGAGAAGGGGCGCGAAAAGGACCTTGTGCTGTATCGCAACATCGAAGAACTTGCCCCCAAGCTGATCGCGCAGTATCGGCACATCTATAAGGGCGTGAGCCCCAATGTGGACTTTTACAGCGGCTTTGTGTATGACATGCTGGGCATTCCGCAGGAGCTGTACACGGCGATGTTCGCCATCGCAAGGATCGTCGGCTGGAGCGCGCACCGCATCGAAGAGCTTTTGTGTATGGACAAGATCATCCGCCCGGCATACATGAGCATCATGGAAGAAAGATAATCGCTTCATTGTATAATCACATCGGAAGGAAGTGACGGTATGGCAAAAGACAGGATATGTAAAAATCGATCCCCCGAAGACCCGCCGGAATGGTACTGGAAAAGCGGGCTTCACGATGCCCGCATTGTTGGGGTGGGAGCGGTGTCATTTCCGTTTGAATATCAAAAGTATGCGGCAGAAAAGTATCGCTATGAACGCAACCGTCTCACACTGGTGCTTGATGCGTCCGGTGCCATGTTTGACAGCAGGGTAAAAGAGATTCACCTGTTCAACTATAAAATCCTGTCTGCCGATCTTCACCTGCAAGACCGCAAAAAAGTCTGGTGGATGGCTGATCGGTTGACGGAAGAAAACGGGCATTATAAGCTGGAGATCGACCTGTATGATGCTGATGCCCGCCCGGAAGAGTTTACTTTTGTCGTCCGATTTGACCGTGCAGAAGTCGTAAGGGAAGCATAAGCTGCATTTCGGGTCGGCACGCAAGGATTTTTCGTGCAGGAAAAAGAGGAGGAACGGAGATGGCAAAACAGCATCGCTACAACGGCTTGTACGCTTTTGCACTTGTGACATGGTTTTTCAATCTTGCGTGCTTCGCTACCGGATCTTTTATTCGTAACTGGCGCGTGTGCTGCGTGGCTGTTTTTGTTTCGGTGATGATACAGGGCATTCTGTCGGGGGCTTTTCGCTCCGACGGAGACAACAGCTGCACCGAGCCAAAACGCGGCTTTGACCACCTGCTGTCGTTTGTAGGCATTTTTGCGTTCATTGTGGCGATGGCAGGTGATGTATCCTTGTATGTTGCCGGAGGGAGACCCGAAATGCAGGATGGAATTTATTGCATCGTCAACCACGGGGATGTTGTCAGAACGGTTTCAAAGCCGTGGTTCATTTTTCTTTCGGTGTGTGAGTATGCGTGCTTTTACTGTATGCTTCTGGTCTTTTCCACCTTCATGCTGAAAAGGGTGCGGTCACTGTGGCGGTCACGAAAGTGATCACCCGCAGCGGGCGCTTGCCGGCCGAAAGCGGTGCAAAGGAGGCGCGGGTGTTGCCATCGGCCAAAGCCGGGATGGCGGCCGCATCATTCTGCCCGCCGGTGCCACGCAAGCATTTCCCGTGCAGAAAATATAAAAGGGTTGTTGTAAAATGCGCCGTCACACGCATTCACAACAACCCTTTTTGGGTTTGTGTCGGCGGCGTTGCCGGTCGTATCGCCTGCAAGCTGCGCCCCGCCGCCGCGGTCGCCGGGGCGCAGACATCCGCCGCACGGCTTTGTCTTGTGGCGGCAAGGTGCGAAATCGCCCGCTTGTGCGTCCGAAGGTGACTTCCGACAGCAAACCAACGTTCTTTGACAGTGCGGTTTTTGTGGCGGTCTTCTCTGTGGTTGAGGATGTCGCAAGACGGATGGGGGCGGGATACATGAAAGCATCGTTTCATCGCATTTTGCAAGTGATGTCGCTTTGCTTTTGCCTTCCCCCACAGTTTTTGTCGCTTCTTTTGGTTTGCCGGTGCTTTGGCTTGACAGGCGGCGGATTTTGTGGTATGCTTTTTGCAAAAAAAGCGCCGCGCATCGCTCGGCAAAAGGAGGCCGCATGAACATCGTTTGTCTGGATATGGAAGGGGTATTGGTGCCGGAGATCTGGATCGCCTTTGCCGAGGCAACGGGCATTCCCGAACTGCGCCTCACCACCCGCGACGAGCCCGACTATGACAAGCTCATGCGCCACCGGTTGGCCATTCTGAAAGAACACGGGCTGGGTCTGCCGGAAATCAAGCGTACCATTGCGGGCATCGGCCTGATGCCCGGTGCAAAGGCATTTTTGGACGAGCTGCGCTCGCTTACGCAGGTCATCATTTTAAGCGACACCTTTGAGCAGTTTGCAACCCCGCTGATGGAAAAGCTGGGGTGGCCCACCATCTTCTGCAACACGCTGGAAGTGGCGGAAAACGGCGAGATCACCGGGTATCGGATGCGGGTGGCACAGTCCAAGTTGGCCACCGTAAAGGCGTTGCAATCCATCGGCTTTGAGACGGTGGCGGCGGGTGACAGCTTCAACGACCTGGGCATGATCCGCGCGAGCAAGGCGGGCTTTCTCTTCAAAAGCACAGAGGCCATCCGCGCGGCCAACCCCGACCTGCCCGCATTTGAGGCATACGGCGACCTGCTCGCCGCCATAAAAGCCGTGTTGTAATGTCATATGCTGCCATATAGGCGCTGTCGCATGAAGACAGGGTCGAAAACCGAAAAAGGGGCTGTTGCAAGTGCACTTTTGCATTTGCAACAGCCCCTTTACCGTAGGTCTACCTTCAATGCCTTCCCCGGCGGGGAAGGGGGACCGCGAAGCGGTGGATGAGGAGAACATT
>CAMGGT010000109.1 GCA_946055715.1 uncultured Clostridia bacterium
GACCATGATCGCAACCGTTAACAACAGCTGTAAAAGTCCCATTGCCACAGGGTTATCATCGAAGAAAGGCGGCAAAGGCCAGCCCCACATCATGTGCCCCATGGAAACATACATAAGAACGATCAAAAAGCCGAGAGAGGCGATCAGTCGCTTTTTCAGCGCGGGTGTTTCTCTGTCCTTTAATGCCTCCTCATCCGAAAATGACGGTGCGTTTTTCTCTTTATTTCTTTTTTTGGGGGTTGCATCGTATCCTGCCTCACGAACCGCCGCGACGATCGCCCCGGCATCGGCCATCCCCTCCACGCCCATGGAATTGGTCAGTAAGCTGACCGAGCAGGAAGTGACCCCTTCCACACCCAACACCGCTTTTTCCACCCGGGCGGCGCAGGCGGCGCAACTCATTCCGGTGACTGTATACTGTTCCATAACCCGATCTGCAGCTCTCCTTTATCTCATCAGTTTTTGCAGTGTGACCAACAATTCGTCGATCACTTCATCTTTGCCGCAGCGGATGTCTCTGGCCACACAGCCGCGGATGTGGCTGGCAAGCAATTCTTTGTTAAAGGCATTGACCGCCGCATTCACGGCGGCAGACTGAACCAGAATCTCCGCGCAGTAAGCGTCCTTTTCCACCATTCCGCGGATCCCGCGGATCTGCCCTTCCATTCGGTTCAGACGGTGGATCAGTTTCTTTTTTTCTTCTTCCGAACGGTTTGTGGTTTTTCCGCTGCACCCGCACATGTCTTTATCCGTCATTTATCTCATCCTCTTATACCCCGGTAGGGTATGATTATTATATACCCCCGAGGGGTATATGTCAATAGGAAAACAGAAAAAATCACAAATAGTATATTTTCATTTTGTCCTCTGCATACGCCCGTGCACCATGATCATACGGTTGGAGCGGATGCGATCTCCCCTATGGCCTTGCGCAGCATCCGCACCGACAATGCAACCGACAGCGCCAAAAGTCCTTTTCCGGCGGTGGCTCACCGTTGTAAAAACACTTCTTCGGAAATCTGTTCATCTGTTCGGAAATATGTTGATATGGTCAGAAAAAACGGCATTGCTCCTTTTCGGAAGATACCGAACACACAAGCATTGCCGTTTTCTTTTTTGCCTTTTTTCGCCCGCCGGGCAAAAAAAGGGGGTGTTGCAAATGCATTCGACCTTGCATTTGCAACACCCCTTTACGCAAAGCGGGGAGGAGAGGTGCATCTCTCTCAAAACAAATCGTCATTCCCCCTTCCGTTCCGCGGAGGGAAGAAGACCGCTGCCCTCAGCGGCAGATGAGTTTGACGCCTTCCACCGCGACGACGGTGACCGTCTGCCCCTCTTCAAACGACAGCTCCGGCGAGACGGCGCGTGCCGCCCATTCCGTGCCGCGGAAGGAGACAGAACCGCCGCCCGCGTCGGCGGCAATTTTGTCGGTGACGACGGCGGATGCGCCGACCACCGCCGACAGAATATCCTCATTTTCGCGCCGATGGCGCCGCCACAGCCAAAACGCCACCGCGGCCGCGGCCAACACGACCACGACAGGCAAAATGATGAAGAGTGGTTTCATGATGATGTCCTCAGATCTCTTTTCTGACTTCCGGCTTGCAAAACAAACCGCTTTTCATTGTAGCAGAGCTTGACAGAATTGTAAATAGTGCCGCCGCAAAAAATGCGGAAAGCCGAAACATTTGTTGTAAAAGCAGCATGAAAATGCCCATATTTTCCAATAAATATCGATAAATGTTATATTTTGGAAGATTATACCCCCAATTTGCAGAAAACACTTGACAAATATGGTTCTATCGGTTACAATTGTGCGGTAAGTGATTTTTTACCGTTTGTGTATGCGAATCACGATCTGCCTTTTTACACAAAGTGAAAGACGGAATCAACTTATTTTTAGGAGAAGTTTTCATGTTTGAAAGAGTCAAGAAACTGCTTGTAGAAGAGTTGAACGTTGACGAGTCCAAAATCACCGAAGAAGCCGAACTTGCCACCGACCTCAACATCAATTCTTTGGAACTGGCAGACCTGATCCTCCTGTGCGAGGAGAAATTCGGTTTGGTCATCGACGACGAAGATCTGCACACATTCATCACCGTGGGCGACGTCGTGAAATACCTCGAAAAACAGAACCTGTGATCGACCACAAAGCGATCTGCCCATCCGGCTCTGCATCTCCTGCTTGTGTTTCGCGCACCGCGAAAAGAGCGTTTTGCAGTCCGGGTGGGCTTTTTCTCGGTCACGGTTTTATGCCAGCAGAATATAGGTAACAGTAGAGGCAGGCGTAAAGAAGTCGCCGTCCTCCGTGACCTGCGGCACCTTGTCTGCAATGTACAGCGCCTGTGCCTCTTCCTCTTTGACGGCGCCCGCCTGTGAAAAGCAGACAATGCGCCCCCCGGCTCTTAACTTGCGCAGCTTCCTGCTCAGAAGCACCTGCGTATTTTTGTCATCGGGGTGCAGCACCTTCAGCAGGCGCGTGCCCCGCGCGCGCTCGGATGCGATATAGAACACGACGGCCTTGACCGTGGCTTTTGCGTCCCCCGGGTCGGTGAGCAGGTCAATGGTTGGAAAAGACATATTTTTACTCCAAAAAAGAAAGGATGATCTTGTGACAAAACTGCTTGTCAAATGGTTCGTGCGGGACTATCAGAACACCGCAGACCCCAAAGTAAGGGCCGACTATGGAAAGCTGGGCGGCATCGTGGGCATTATTCTCAACCTGCTGCTGTTTGGCGCAAAGCTGGCCGGTGCCTACATCATCGGCTCCATCGCCGTGCGTGCAGACGCCTTCAACAACCTCTCGGACGCGGCCTCTTCCGTGATCGCGCTGGTGACGGTGGTGCTTTCCTGCAAGCCGGCAGACCGGCGGCACCCCTTCGGGCATGAACGGCTGGAGTATGTATCCTCCATGATCGTGTCGTTTCTGATTCTGATCGTGGGCTATGACCTGGCCAAGTCTTCGGTGGAGAAGATCATCTCCCCCGCAAGCGAAAGCTACGCGCAGAACGAACTGATCCTGGTGCTGGTGATCCTTGCGGTGGCCGTTCTTTGCAAACTGATGATGTTCTTCTTTTTCCGTCGGCTGGGCAAAATGATTGATTCCGAGGTACTGCGTGCCACCTCCATGGACAGCATCAGCGATGCGACCGCGACCGGCGCCGTGCTGATCTCCACCGTCATCACCATGCTGACAGGGGTAGACCTGGACGCCTACATGGGTCTTCTGGTGGCGGGATTTATCCTGTATACGGGCATCCGTATTCTCAACGAGACCAAGAACTCCATTCTGGGCGAGCCGCCAACGGAAGACACCGTAAAGCAGATCGAGGGGATCCTTCACCGCTATCCCGATGTGCTGGGCATCCACGATATGACGGTACACAGCTATGGACCCAACCGGCAGATGGTAACGCTGCATGCAGAAGTGGACGGGCAAAAGAATGTGTTTGACACCCACGACATGATCGACAACATCGAGCGCACCATCAAGCAGGAACTGAACATAGACTGCACCATCCACATGGACCCCATCACGGTGGGTGACGAGGTGACGGACGAACTGAAAACGGCAACCGTCGCGGCAGTAAAAACGGTGGATGAGCGCATCAATATCCATGACTTCCGCTGTGTCATCGGTGCTACGCACACCAACCTGATCTTTGACACGGCCGTGCCCTTTGAAGTCAAACAGACGGATGAAGACCTCTGTTCGGCCATACAGGCCGCCATCACACAGCACATGGGCGAGGCCTATTTTTCTGTGGTGACTGTCGACCGCGGATAATGCCTACGGCAGATCCACCCGTCCTCTTACATCTCCGCCGAGAAAGGCGGAGATGTTTTTTTCGATCTCTTCAAGCAGGCGCTCCCGCGCCTCTGCCGCGCCCCAGGCCATGTGGGGGGTCAGACACACGCGGGGGTGGTGCGCAAGAGCCGCGTAGGGGTGGTCCTTTGCAAACGGCTCTGTCGTGTAGACATCGCACCCCAGCCCGCCCAGGCGGCCGCAAAGGATGGCCTGTGCTGCCGCTGCCTCGTCAAGGACAGCGCCGCGGGCCACATTGATGAGAATGGCCTCCGGCTTCATCAGCGCAAGCCGCGAAGTCGAAAGAATGCCCCGCGTTTCGTCTGTCAGCGGCAGATGAAGCGAGAGAATGTCGCTTTGACGGCATAGGGTTTCTATGTCCACATTTTCAGGGTCTTGGGTGGGGGTTTTGCGGCAATACAGCACATGACACCCCAAAGCCCGTGCGACCTGTGCGACAGACCGGGCAATGTCGCCATAGCCGAGCAGCCCCCATGTCTTTCCCTCCAGTTCATGATAGACGGGGATAAGACGGTTGGGCAGACCGGAGGCGGTGTAGCTGCCATCCGACACATACCCCATGTATTCCGGCAGGCGGCAGGCAAGCGATAGAGCCATGGCCACCGTCAACTGTGCCACGGAATGGGTGCTGTACCCCCGCACATTGCACACAGCCACACCCCGCGCGCGACAGGCGGCAATGTCGATGTTGTCATAGCCGGTGGCGGCGATGCAGATCAGGCGCAAGCGGGGGGCGCAGGCAAGTGTCTGCGCGGTGATCTTCACTTTGTTGAGAACGAGGCAATCCGCTTCCGCCACGCGGGCGGGTAATGCCTCGGCGGAAGTGGCGGGGTAAAGCGAGACGGTGCCAAAACGCTCAAATGGGGTATAGTCGAGGTCATGGCCGATGCGGTCGGTAGCCAGAACGGCAATATGCAGGGGGAGGTACTCCTTCGGGGCGGCTTATTGGGTGT
>CAMGGT010000110.1 GCA_946055715.1 uncultured Clostridia bacterium
GGGGCTTTTTCGGTGCCTCTGTGTGAAAACGGACATTTCTCCCCCGGCAGTATGCGTTTTGCCTGCATCAGCAGCGAAAAACGCTCACGCAAGAGAGCATCGCATTACATGCCCGCATATACCGGAGAAAAAACGCCGTATCTTCGGGAACGGCTTGTTCCCCATGGTATCAGACGAAAAGGAGGTAGACATCATGCCCAAACAAAAACTGCCGCAGACGCCCGAAAAGACAGACAATCTGCTGACTTATCTGCGTTGGCGGGGCGACCTGACCTTTGCCGCCGCGCCCTTCTGCGAGGTGGACAACCTGGTGCTGGCCATGGACTGCTACCTCAACTATGAGGGGGTAATTCCCGCTTCCTTTTCGGAAGAGCCGGTGCTTCTGGCTTCCGCCGTCAACGGGTATCTGCACAAATCCGAAAAAGAGCAGCATCTGGGGCTGATCATCCCCACAGACATCCGCGCGCTGGCCAAGGCCACGGCGGCCTCTGCCCGCTTTGCGGGCACGAAGGTCATCGGCTATCGCAACATGATCGACGAAAGCGTGCAGATGCAGTTCTGTGCGCTGACCTATCTGCTGCCCGACGACAGCATTTATATCGCCTTCCGCGGAACGGATGACACCATTGTGGGTTGGAAAGAGGACTTTATGCTGGCCTTCATCTCCCCGGTGCCTGCCCAGGCGCGGGCGGTGGCCTATCTCAACGAGGTAGCACAGGCCTTCCCCGGCCGCCCCATCCGCGTGGGCGGCCACTCAAAAGGCGGCAATCTGTCGCATTATGCGGCGGTATATGCCGAACCGCAGGCGCAGGCGGCCATTCTCTGCGCGTACAGCAATGACGGGCCGGGGTTTATGCCCGAATTCTTTCAAGAGCCCGGCTATGCGGCGGTCGAACGCCGCCTGGTCTCTCTTGTGCCTCAATCTTCCATTGTTGGGGTGTTGCTGCACCATTCCAACCGCTTCCGCGTGATTCACAGCACCCAGCGCACCATCATGCAGCACGACCCCTTCTCCTGGTCTGTCTGCGGCCCGAAATTTGTGGCCGAGAGAAGTCGCTCTGACTTCGGCATCCGGGCAGACATCGCACTCGACCATTGGCTTGACAGCATGTCTATGCGTGAACGGACGGCCTTCGCCGAGTGCGTATTTAAGGTCATTTCCGCCTCAGGTGCCAAAACGCTGACCGAGATGCTGGAGGACAAGGTCAACAACCTGAAGCTGATCCTGCGCTCCTTCACCCGCCTCAAACGCGAAGACCGCGACCTGGTCTTTGACATCATCCGCCGCCTGCTGCGTGCCGGACGGGATGTCTCTCCCATGCCCGCCCCCATGCTCTCCGCGGACGAAATGATCAGCCGGCAAAAGGCCGCGGCTCTGGGCACAAGAAAGAGTAAGGCCGCCCGCAAGACGGCAAAAAATAAGTCCGGCGCTGTCAAAACAGCGCCGGAAAAAAGCAAGGCAAGAGTCGAAAAAAATGCGCCTGATGACATAAAATCAGAAAAAACCCCCTGATCTTTTTGGCAAAAAGCAGACATTGTCCCGCTCACGGCAGTAAGGCGCTTTTTCCCCGGATATCCCGAATATTACGAAGAAAGCGCCTAAGTGAGATGACCCGTATAACATTCAAGCGCGCGTCTGCCGTACGAAAGCAAGACCGGAATAAGCTGTGTACTTAAACTCCTGCGGAACCTTCCTCTTTTCTGTAAAGCAGCAATCTGAACGAAATGGGCGTACACAGGTGCGTGAGGGCTTCGAGACGGGCGCGGCCTGCCCCGTTTGTGCGGTAGGCATAGGGCGTCATCAGAAAGAGGTTCTGTATCTGCTGTGGGTCATCCAGCCGTATCTCGGCTTCCACCGCCCTTTGCTCCGCAAGCGAAAAGCCGGGCAAAGCGGGGTTGACCGTTTGGTTTTCGTATGGGGTGTCATAGAGGATCTCTTTCAGCCCCCACAAGTGCTTCGGCCCCGGGACGGCGTACAGCATATAGCCGTCCGGCGCAAGCACGCGGCAGAACTCGGCCGTGGCCATGGGCGCAAAGAAGTTCCACAGCAGGTTCACCGAGCCGTCTGCTACCGGCAGATGATAGGCGCTGGCCGCCGCCAGCAACAGCCGCCCCTCTCTCGCGCTTTGGCGCGCGCCCGCAAAGCGCAGCGCATCCTTTGAGATGTCCACGCCGAATCCATGCGCAAGCGGGCAGGCAGACAGCAGGCCGTCTGTATACCAGCCCTCGCCGCACCCCACATCCAGTACGGTGCCGCCCTCTTGCAGATGCGGTGCTGCCATGCGCTCTGCCTCGTCCAGCAGGGGTGCATACCATCCGCCCTCAAGAAACATGCGGCGGGCGGCGATCATGCGGCGGTTGTCGCCGTGGTCCCCTTTGGGCGAGGGGGGCAGGAGGTTGACATAGCCCTTTGCACTGCGGTCAAAGCTGTGCCCGACGGCACAGAAATAACGGCCGGGTGCCTCCGTCAGCAAACGGCCGCAGACAGGGCAGGTAAAGATCTGTTCCATGGGGTTCTCCTTATGTGGTTGCCCGCCCCTCCGAAAAAATGGAGCAAGCGGCAAGCGTACAAATTGTGTACGGTCAGCAGCCGTGGCAGATGCCGCGGCGAATGGCAGGCATCACGATTTCAGTTATGATTTTTGACATCTGCTGTTTGAGCTGTATGTTTTAGTTGATGGAATGCGGTCACATTTGACTGCATCGGATATTATACCCAAAGTCGGGCGCAAATGCAAGCCCGGCGCAGGAGGTTTTATGAGCAAAAGCGGAAGAGTGCTGGGGGTGGACTTCGGCGACAGCAGAACGGGCACCGCCCTCTCCGACCCCGGGCGTATGCTCTCATCTGCCCTTGTGTGCATCAAGGGCGGCATGCAGACGGCCGCGCAGGAAACGGCCGCGCTGGCGGAAAAGCACGGCGCGACCCTCATTGTGGTAGGCCTGCCCAAAAACATGGACGGCACAGAGGGCTTCCGCGCCGAGCGCGTGCATGCCTTCTGCGCTCTGTTGCGTGGCATGACCGACCTGCCCGTCTGCACCTATGACGAGCGCCTCTCCACCGTGGAGGCGCACCGCATGATGGACATGACAGGCACATTCGGCCGGAAGAGAAAAACGCAGGTTGACAATCTCTCCGCACAGATCATTCTGCAGGACTGGCTGGACAGAGAAAGGAATCAGAACCCTCATGTGTGAAAACGAAAACAGGCCCGTGCCCGAACCGCAGGGCACGCCCCCCGAAGACGACCAAACGCCCTTTTGCACAGCGTCAATGGATGCCGCCGCAGACCCCAACACACCTGACACGCAGCCGAACGCCGCACAGGAAAAGGAAGCAGGAAAATGCAAAACAGACGGCCTCACCGTGCCGCAGGCAGATGAAAATGCGCAAAGCGCAGAACAAGACACCGCCGATGACTTTGCGCCCTATGCAGACGAAGACATGACGGATGACACACTTCCTTATGAAGACGCCCCCGCAGAAGATGCAGATGCAAATGCCGAAGAGACTTATGCGCAAGAAGAACAGACAAACACCGCGCGCCTGCGGCATGACGCAGGGCGGGCGCGGCACTCGCTGATGGCAGGAGTGGTGGCGCTGTGTATCTGCTGTTCTTTGCTGGCGGGATGTCTTGGGCTGTTTGTTGGGCTGAAGATGGGCAACACGTCCCTCACCTTTGACGCCATTGTGCGGCGGGTGAAGGCCAACACCGCCGCGGCGGTATCCGACAGCACCGTGGCGGAAGTGGCGGCAAACGCGCGCGAAAGCATTGTGACCGTGCAGGTCAGCGAAGACGACGCCACCGTGGCCGCCACCTCCAGCGGTGTGGTGGTGTCGATGGAAAGCCCCTCTGTGTATCTGGTTGCCTGCTGTGCCCACGGGGTGGAGGGCTATCCTTATATCCGCGTGCGCACCGACGGCGGCACCGACTATCGGGCAGAGCTGGTGGGCCTCGACTGGATGTCGGACCTGGCCTTGCTGCGTGTGACGGCGCAGAACCTGCGGGTGGCGGTGCCCGCCGCATACACGCCCGTGATGGGCGAATATATCATTGCCCTCGGCAACCCGCTGGGCAACATCGGCATTTCCGCTTCGTTTGGGGTGGTCAGTCGCGAGAACTGCACCGTCAAGGTCAACGGCATCGTGCAGGATGTGATGAAGCTCGACTGTGCCGTCAATCCCGGCAATTCAGGCGGCGGCGTGTTTGACATGAACGGGCAATTGGTGGGCATTGTGACCTCCAAAATTTCGGAGTATGAAGGTGTCCGCGCGGAGGGCATGGCCTTTGCCGTGCCGGCTGCTGTCGCCTATGATGTGTTGGCCTCCCTCAAAGACAGCGGGTTCGTGGCAGGCCGCCCCACGCTGGGACTGAAACTCGCGCCCCAGGCGGGCAACTATGACCCGCTGACAATTGGTGAATATTTGTTTACAGGTGAAGACGGCGCTGCCGACCTGCTTCCGGGCGATATATTGATGAATGCCATCTATGTCAACGACAAAAAAACCAAAAGCATCTACCCGGCCCATACCTCCACGGTGGATATTTCCTCCGCACAGGCGCTGGCCAATCTGCGGGCGCTGCTTGCGGAGGGCGAGGTCGGAGACGAACTGCGCCTGACCGTCAAACGCGGAAACGACACCCCGCATGTGGTGACCGTTATCATCCGTTCTGCCACCGAAACAGCCCATGTATAATTCATAACTGCAAGCC
>CAMGGT010000111.1 GCA_946055715.1 uncultured Clostridia bacterium
AAAATAGTCGCCCGGGTTGCCTGTTTGACATGCGCACGATTGTACAAACGGAAGGCACAAACGAAAAGCAATAAGAAGGAAAAATAGAAAAATGGCGGCAAAAGAATGAAATTGTGCAAAAAAACGGTTTACAAATCCGGAAAAATATAATACAATAGTAAAAAATAATACATAGGCATGTAAAAGCGGTCGTAGCGCACATGCCGACCGAAAGGATGGCTGTATGAAATACAAACGGGTGTTGCTGAAATTATCCGGGGAAGCCCTTGCCGGGCAAACGGACGGTCTGTATGACCGGGCGTTCATGGCAAAGATCGCACAGGAGTTCCGCGTTTGTCTTGACAGGGGCATGCAGATCGGCGTGATCGTTGGGGCCGGAAACATCTGGCGCGGCCGCGAGGGGGCAGACATGGACCGTTGCCGTGCAGACAGCATGGGCATGCTTGCCACCGTCATCAATGCGATTGCCTTGCAGGATGCTCTTCTGCGGGCGGGCATCCCCGCAAGGGTCATGACCGCCACCCCCATGGCGCCCCACGCAGAGCTGTTTACACCGCAGGAAGCGGTGGCCGCTCTGGAGCGCGGCGAGGTGGTCATTTTCGGCGGCGGACTGGGGCAGGCCTTCTTTTCCACAGACACGGCTGCCTCCCTGCGTGCGGCACAGATCGGTGCGGACGCCATCCTCCTTGCCAAAAATGTTGACGGCATCTATGACCGCGACCCTCACGGACCGGAGGGTGACATGGCCAAAAAGTATGACACGGTCTCCTGCTCCCGCATTGTCTCTGGCAAGCTGCACGCCATCGACCTCACCGCCGCCGCCCTGAATATGGAAAGCGGCATCCCTGCCGTGGCCTTTGCCCTCTCGGATGAGGGCAGCATCCTGCGTGCCGCCGCGGGCGAACCCTTCGGCACCGTCATCACCCCGGACTGACAACCGCACAAAAAACGCAACCGTCACATAGATCATCAAATCATCATCACAATCTATAAGCGAAGAGGAGAACGCAAAATGAAACTGGATACCAAAGAATTTGCCGAAAAAATGCAAAAGACCGTAGACGGATACCGCATGGAGCTTGCCTCCATCCGCGCCGGGCGCGCCACCCCGGATGTGCTGCGCAAGGTCACCATTGACTATTACGGCACTCCCACTGCCATCAACGCCGTGGCCAATGTGGCCGCCACGGATGCGCGCACCCTCACCATCACCCCGTGGGACGCTTCTCAGCTGAAGGCCATCGAGCGCGCCATCCTCGCCTCCGATGTGGGCATCACCCCCGCAAATGACGGCAAGGTGATCCGCCTTTGTTTCCCGCAGCTCACCGAAGACCGCCGCAAAGAAATGACCCGCGACATCGCCAAAATGGGAGAGGCCGCCAAGGTGGCCATCCGCAACATCCGCCGTGAGGCCAACGACAAGACCAAGGCCATGAAGAAGAATTCCGAGATGACAGAAGACGAGGTCAAGGCCAGCGACAAGAACGTGCAGGATCTTACCGACAAATACATTGCCGAGGTCGACCGCATCACCGCCGACAAATCCAAAGAATTGATGGAGCTGTAATGAAGTCGCTCTTTTCCGCAGCACAGCCGCCCTCATGTGAGGGGCGGCTGTCGCATATTGCCTTCATCATGGACGGAAACGGTCGCTGGGCACAGCGCCGCCATCTGCCGCGCAAAGCGGGGCACGCCCGGGGGGCGGAGACCTTCCGCAATCTGCTGGACTGGCTCGAACCCACCGGCATACGCTATGCCACGGTCTATGCCTTTTCCACCGAGAACTGGCGCCGCCCGCCGGACGAGGTGGAAGCGCTGATGCAACTGCTCTCTCGTTACATCGACACCTTTGGCAAGACCGCCGTGGAGAGAAATGTGTCTCTGCGGTTTATCGGCAATACCGAACTGCTCCCTGTCGACCTGCAGGAAAAAATGCGGGCGCTGGAAGCCCAAACGGAAAGCGGCACCTTTGTGTTGCAGGTCGCGTTTTCCTACGGCGGCAGAGCGGAGATCGTGCATGCCGTCAACGATCTGATTGCCTCGGGGGCAGGCATCGTGACGGAGGGCGACATTTCCGCGCATCTCTTCACGGCCGGCATCCCCGACCCGGACCTGGTCGTGCGCACGGGCGGGGAATACCGCACTTCCAATTTTCTGCTCTGGCAGTCTGCCTATGCCGAATACGCGTTTACGGATACGCTCTGGCCGGATCTGACGCGCCGCGAGCTGTATGCCATCCTCCGCGATTTTCTGCATCGTCGCCGCCGGTTTGGCGGTGTGACGGATGCTTCAGACAATGCATCCGACGGAAAATGAACGAAATAAATACAATAAGGAATTGACAATGGTTAAACGAATTTTGACCGGCATCGGCATCGTTGCCGGCGCGGTGGCCATCCTTCTGCTGGCGGGCACCCCCGTGTTTCCGCTGGTGTGGTCTTTTTTTGGCAGTGTGGGGATGACGGAGTATCTGCGTGCCTTTTCGCTTCTGGGCAAACTGATGTATACCATCCCTTCGCTGCTTGTTACGGCCGGGCTGCCCATCGGGTGCTATTACCTTTCGATGGACAAAAGTATGTATTTTCTGCTTTCTGTTATCATGGGGTATCTGCTTTGGCTGGCACTCGCTTCGGTCATCTGGCATAAGCAGACCACCGTTGCTCGCACGGCGGCCGTGTGCTTCGGCACGCTGTATGTCGCCCTGGGCTTTGCGGCGTTTTCACTGCTGTATCACGCAGGCGGCAACATACTGCTTGTGTTGCTGGTCTTTATCGGCGCATGGGTAACAGACACATTCGCTTACTTTTCGGGGGTATTGCTGGGGCGGCATCATTTCGCACCGGAACTAAGCCCCAAAAAGACGCTGGAGGGCAGCATCGGCGGTGTTGTCGGCTGTGTGCTTGCCTTTCTGGTTTGCGGGCTGTGCGTGGCACTCTTCACAGACTTTTCGCCGCGCTATCTGCTCCTGGCCGCCTGTGCCATCCCCATCTCCATTGTCTCGCAGGTGGGCGACCTCTTTATGTCCAAGGTCAAGCGGGAACACGGTATCAAGGACTTCGGCCGGATCTTTCCCGGTCACGGCGGCGTGCTGGACCGGTTTGATTCGGTGCTGGCCATCGCGCCCCTTGTGCTGATGATCGCGCTGGTGTGCGGAGCCACCTCCTTCCACCTGTTTGCGTGAGGGGGCGGATATGACAGAACCGCATGCCCTCCCGCAGTCGCTTGCCGTCCTCGGTTCCACCGGTTCCGTGGGGGTGCAGGCGCTGGATGTGGCGCACCGGCACCGCATCCCCGTCCGCCTGCTGACGGGCAATCGCAATGTTTCACTGATGGAAGAGCAGGCGCGGGCATATCTGCCGCATGCCGTGGTCATGGCAGACCCTCATGCCGCCCGCGACCTGGCCCAACGCCTGCTGGACACGCCTGTCAGGGTCTCCGGGGGTACCGAGGCCATCTGTGATGAGATCCGCGCCGCCTCGGCCGATGTGACGGTCAACGCCATTCTGGGTGAGGCGGGGCTTATGCCTACGCTTGCCGCCGTGGAATGCGGCGGTCGTCTGGCGCTTGCCAACAAAGAGTCGCTTGTCATTGCAGGCAAGATCGTGAAAAAGCGTGCCCGCGAGGCGGGCTGTGAGATCATCCCCGTCGACTCGGAACACAGCGCCATCTATCAGTGTCTGCGCGGCGGCCGACCTGCGGATGTACAACGGATATGGCTCACCGCTTCAGGCGGGCCGTTTTTCGGGTACACGCCCGAGCAGCTCGCACATGTGACGCTGGCAGACACGCTTGCACATCCCACCTGGAAAATGGGCAGAAAGATCACCGTCGACAGCGCCACGATGATGAACAAGGGCTTTGAGATCATCGAGGCGGTTCATTTGTTCGGCCTGTCGGAAGACCGCATACGGGTGCTTGTGCACCGCGAAAGTATAATCCACTCTGCGGTGGAATATATTGATACTGCCGTCATCGCGCAGATGGCGGTGCCGGACATGCGCTTGTGCGTGGCGTATGCGCTGGCCGCCCCCGACCGCATTCCGGGCGGTTGCGAGCCGCTGGACCTGTGCCGTGTAGGCAAACTGACCTTTGCAGAGCCGGACACACTTGCTTTTCCCTTGCTGGAAGAGGCCCGCGCGGCCATCCGTTGCGGCGGGGCTTCTCCTGCTACCCTCAACGCCGCAAACGAATCCGCCGTTGCGGCATTCCTCTCCGGGCAGATCCCGTTTGCCTCGATCGCAGACATCGTCTGCGAGACCCGCCGTACCTTTGCCGACACGGCAAAGACGGCCGCCACCCTGCCCGAAATTCTCGAACAAGCCGCAGCGGCACGCCGCTATGCGGACTCCCTGATTGAAAAGGTATAATATCGTGCAGATCCTGTATGTACTCATTGCCATTCTTGTTTTCGGCTTTCTGATCCTCATTCATGAGTTGGGCCACTATATCACCGCCCGCATGTTCGGGGTCAAGGTATTTGAATTTGCCATTGGCATGGGGCCGAAAATGCTGTGGTACAAGTCCAAAAAGACCGGTATCGTTTACTCTCTGCGTGCGATCCCCTTCGGGGGCTTTGTCAGCATGCTGGGGGAGGACCCCAAGGCAGACAGAGAAGCCCATCCGGAGTTGTTTTCGGACATAGACATCACAGAGGACGACGGCGCCGTCAAAGGCTCTCTTGCCGCCTGCCCCTCCTGGCAGAAGCTCATTG
>CAMGGT010000112.1 GCA_946055715.1 uncultured Clostridia bacterium
CGCGCGCCGCTTGTTTTCCGACCGCGCCGCGCGAGAAATGCGACTGCCGTTGGCTGCGGCAGAAGCGCGGGGTGTGCGGTCGTGATGATGTGGGTGTTGCCCTGTGGCTTGGTGCGAAAGAAGAAGCGTGATGACGGGGGTTTCGGTCGCTTATGCTTCAACACGGGGGAATGAGGAGGATGAAGGTTATGCGCCGGTGCGAGCGAAAGAGGGCAAGTATTGATCCATCCGCAGGGAAAGAAACGGGGGCAGTCGGCGTTTATGCGTTGGCGCGTGGAGAACGGGGGCGGTAGGAGGTTATTGATCGGTGTGGGGATGCGAGGAGAGGTAGATCTCGGCGGCATGGGCGGCGTTTGCGCCGTCCGAGACGGCGGTGACGATCTGCCGGAGGTCTTTGGTGCGGACATCTCCTGCGGCAAAGACGCCCGGGATGTTGGTGGCGGTGGATTCGTCGGCGACGATATAGCCATGTTCGTCAAGGGCGACCGCACCTGCAAAGAGCTGTGTGGTGGGGACGCGACCAATGCTGACGAAGATGCCGTCACAGGCAATGTCGGATTGGGTGCCGTCCTTTTGATTTTGCAATCTTGCGCCGACAATCTTTTCTTGCACCAGAAAGCCGGACACGGTGCTGTTCCAGACGAATGTCACATTCGGGGCGGCAAGCAGGGCTTCTTCGGCGATCTTCGCGGCGCGCAGGGTGTCGCGGCGGTGGACGAGGATGACCTTTTCGGCCAGGTGAGACAGATACAGCGCGTCTTCCACGGCGGTGTTGCCGCCGCCGACGACCAGCACCGTTTTTCCCTTATAAAACCGGCCGTCGCAGTGGGCGCAATAACACAGGCCGCGGCCAACAAGCGCGTCTTCTCCCTCGATGCCGAGTTTGCGCGGGTCGGCCCCCGTGGCGATGACCACCGTGCGGGCACACAGTATGCCGGAGGAGGTCATGACCTGTTTGATTTCACCCGAAAAGTCGACTGCCGTCACCTCTTCGTATTGTGTTTTGGCACCGAATCGCTCGGCGCCCGCCTGCATTTTCATGCCCAGCGTGAAGCCGTCGATGCCCGCGTCAAAGCCGGGATAGTTGTCTACCGTGCCGGTGAGCGCCATCTGGCCGCCGGCTGACAGCTTTTCGACCACCAGCGTGTCAAGCCCTGCCCGCGCGCCGTACAAAGCGGCCGTATATCCGGCGGGGCCTCCGCCGATGACGATCATATCAAATGTGTGTTGCATAAGGCATCTCCTTTGTTTGGGTTTTGGAGTGAGGGGGAAGGTTTGCGGGTTTGTCTTTTGCTTGCCCGTTTTGTCGGTGAGAAGGCGGTCATTTACCGCTTTTGGCGCATGGGGCAAAACCGAAATTTCAGGTGGGGAGTAGAGAAAAGAGGCCGTTTTTCAACAGCCCCTTGTCTGCTTTGCAGTCAAGTCAATCGTGTGTTGAGGCGGAGATGCGGGCGGCTTGTCTCCTGCATCTCCGGCGGAAAAGCCGCTCTTTCCCTGCCCCGGGCAGTCAGCCCAATTCCAGCATGCGGTTGATGGGTCGGACGGCGCGGGCGATGGTGTCTTCATCCAGCACGATCTCTTCCCCGCCCTCGCCCCGCAGGCAGGCCAACACATCCGGCAGGTGCGTGAGCGCCATGTTGTGGCACACGCAATCCTTTGAGAGGGCATAAAACTTTTTGTCCGGGCACTCATAGGCGAGATGGTTGGCAATGCTGTTTTCGGTGCCGATGACAAATTCTTTGGCAGAAGAGGCGCGGGCATACGACATGATCTCGGCTGTGCTGCCCACCATGTCTGCCTGCTCTGTCACCTCCGGGCGGCACTCCGGGTGAACCAGCAAAAGGGCATTGGGGTGTTCGCGCCGTGCGCGCTCCACCTCTGCCGCCGTCAGCCGTACATGCGTGGGACAGCCGCCGTGTACAAAATGGATCTTCTTTTCGGGCAACTGTCGGCTGACATAGGTTGCCAGATTGATGTCCGGCAGGAAGATCAGCTCTTTTTCGGGCATGGCGGAAATGATGCGCAAAGCGGAAGAGGAGGTCACGCATACATCGCACACACATTTGAGGGCGGCGGTGGTGTTGATGTAGGCGACAACGGGGATGCCGCCAAGCGACGCCTTCATCTGCTGCACGAGGTCCGGGTCCATCTGTTCGGCCATGGGACACCCGGCATCCGGGTGAGAGAGAATGACCTTTTTGTGCGGAGAGAGCATTTTGACCGTCTCGGCCATAAAGCGCACGCCGCACATCAGAACGGTCTGTTCCGGCACGGCGGCCGCCTTCTGGCTGAGGGCGAAGGAGTCTCCCGCAAAGTCTGCCACCTCCACGATGTCATGGCTCTGGTAGGAGTGGGCGAGAATACAGACCCCCTTTTCTTTTTTGAGGCGTAGGATCTCGTCCTGCATTTCTCTTGTCGTCATGCCTGTTCGCCTTCCTCGTGTTCGTGTTCGTCAAATGCAAAGGCGGCGGGATCGTAGGCGATACCGTGGCGGTCATAGTAGTTCTGTACGGCCTTTCTGATGGCTTCCTCGGCCAGAACCGAACAGTGCATCTTATGTGCGGGCAGGCCGTCCAGCGCCTCGGCCACGGCTTTGTTGGTCAGTTCCAGCGCCTGGGAGAGGGGTTTACCCTTGATCATCTCCGTGGCCATGGAGCTGGATGCGATGGCAGAGCCGCACCCGAAGGTCTCAAACTTCACATCCACGATGATGTCATTCTCGATCTTGAGATAGATCTTCATGATATCGCCGCACTTGGCGTTGCCCACTTCGCCCACGCCGTCTGCATTTTCGATGACGCCGACATTGCGAGGGTGCATGAAATGGTCCATGACTTTTTCACTGTATAACATACTGTCTTTTTCCTTCCTGTAAATCTCTCCAGACGGGAGACATATTTCGCAGATATGCAATGACTTTGGGGATCTCTTCCAGCATATAGTCTACATCCTGCTCTGTGTTTTCGTCGCTGAGCGTCAGGCGCAGAGAGCCATGCGCCACCTCATGCGGGCGGCCGATGGCCAACAGCACATGGCTGGGGTCAAGCGAGCCGGAGGTGCAGGCAGAGCCGGAAGAGGCACAGATCCCCTTTGCATCCAGGAGCAATAGCAGCGACTCGCCTTCAATGCCCTCAAAGCAGAAGCTGACATTTCCGGGCAGGCGGTGCGTCAGGTCGCCGTTGACGGCGGAATGGGGGATGGCCGACAGGCCGCGGATGAGTTTATCCCGCAGGGGGATGAGCTTGGCGGCGTTTCGGTCGATGGACGCGCAGGCCTCTTCCAGGGCGGCCGCCATGCCGGCGATGGCAGGCAGATTTTCGGTGCCGGCGCGTTTGCCGCGCTCCTGCGCGCCGCCGTAAATGATCGAGACGGGCACAAGGCCGCGGCGGATATAGAGGGCGCCGATGCCCTTCGGCCCGTGGAACTTATGAGCAGACAGGGAAAGCATATCGATGTTCTGCTCTTTGACATTGATCTTTACATGTCCGACGGCCTGCACGGCATCGGTATGAAAGGGCACGCCCATGCGGCGGCAGACGGCACCGATCTCGGCAATGGGCTGAATGGTGCCGATCTCGTTGTTGGCATACATGACCGACACAAGGCAGGTGTCCGGCCGGATGGCCGCCTCCACCTCTTCGGGGGTGACGATGCCGTTTTCGTGTACATCCAGCAATGTCACCGAAAATCCGCGGCTTTCCAGCGCTTTCAGCGTGTGAAGCACCGCGTGATGCTCAAAGGCGGTGGAGACGATATGTTTCTTCCCTTTTCTCTCTCCGCTCGCGGCGGCGGACATGATGGCCTGATTGTCTGCCTCACTGCCCCCGGAGGTGAAGATGATCTCTCTGGGCTGGCAACCCAGGCAGGCAGCCACCTTTTCTCTGGCGAGGGTGAGGGCTTCTGCCGCCTTTTGTCCGGCGCTGTGCAGACTGCTGGGATTGCCGTAAATCTCATCCATGTACGGAAGCATGGCATCGATGGCGGCGCGGCTCATTTTAGTGGTGGCGGCGTTGTCCGCATATACGGTTCTCATGTTGTTTCCTCTTTTTCTTTATCCTCACAGGTCCCCGGAGCGGCGCTGCACCCGATGCAGGGGTGCGGGAGACGGCGGTCGATCAGGTCCTGCAGGGTGACGCTTTCCAGGTAATCTTCTATCAAGGTATCCAACTGCTTCCACATGGGCAGCGTCAGGCAATGGTCAAGCCGGTCACATTCGTTTTCTTCGCAGTTCAGGCAGGCAACAGGCGCAAGCGAGCCCTCGCTGAGCTTGAGGATCTGCCCCACGGAATACTGTGACGGCTGTCCTTTCAGGCGGTAGCCGCCGGTCTTGCCACGCTGACTGTCGAGCAGTCCCGCCCGGTTAAGCTGGGCAACGATGGCTTCCAGGTATTTCATGGAGGTGTCCTGCCGCTGTGCCACGGTTTTGAGCGAGATGTACCCTTCTTCGCGGTGCAGTGCCAGGTCCAGCATGACGCGCAGGGCATATCTGCCTTTTGTTGAGATCATCATGGCTGCATCCTCCCCTTTCCTTGTGCGGTGACCGGCGCCATATCCGACGCTTAAAACATGCAAAAACAGTAGGAATTGAGCTTGCAGTGCTTATTATAGCATAAGTTTGATAAAATACAATAGATTTTCCTACAAAATTTACGGGAATTG
>CAMGGT010000113.1 GCA_946055715.1 uncultured Clostridia bacterium
TGCTCCCATCCCGGAGGGAGCCATTCAGATAGCCATCGGCGGGCGGATATGGAATACGCCCCTGCGGAGACAAGACGAAACAGCGGGCAATTCATGAATCACCCCTACGAAAAAGGCGAAATATCGTGCCGGAGGCACCTCCCTGTCCGCTTGCGGCAGATCTCACTCGCCGAATGCGCATTTCATTGTGCGACCGCCCATGGCGGTTGCACCTCGGATGTACCATTTGACAAAAACCCGGGGCTGCTGCAAATGCAACAGCCCCGGGTGCGGGACAGAAATGAACAACGGCTTATTCTTCGGTGGCGGGAACAGCGTCAAAGAAGCTCATGCTGACGATGTTCAGGCCGCTGTAAGAAGCCAGGCCCGAGCCGGACGCGGACGCGACAACCACCTTGACGGTGTGCGTGCCGGCGGGCAGGTCACAAATGGTGAAATAGGCACTTGTGATGGTCGCGGCAGAGGTGTCGATGGTGTGGGTCGTGTACAGCACGCCGTCCACCATGATGTTCAGCACAAACTGACGCTCTGTCTTGTCGACCGCATACCGCAGGGAGAAGGTGCCCGCGCAGTCGGCGGTGAAGGAGATGACCTGGTCTGCTTTCCAGAAAATGCACCCCCAGGATTTCGGAGAACCGCCGTTGGTGATGGCATACTTGGTTTTCGTCTCCTCGGTCAGGCCGGTGGTGAGAGTCACTTCCGTTTTGGTGGTCACATAGTTGGCTTTGGGCACGGCGGAGAGAGTGACCGTCTTGTCTTCGGTGACATTGCAGATCTGAGACAGCTCGCCCTCCACGCTGTAATAGTAGGTGTCGGACTTGGGCAGGGCAGCCGTGCCGCCCACCAGCACCTTGACGGTGGCAATGGGGTTGCCCTCGCCGTCCACATAGGTGACGGTGCGCAGTTCTTTGTAGGTTGCGATATAGGTGGCGTTTGCCGTCACGGGTGCAGAGGGATTAAACGCAAGACCGGCCTCGTCATACCAGCCCTCAAAGGTGCGGCCGTCTTCCAGTTTGGCCGAAACCTCGGGGGGAGTGACCGTTTCGCCGTATTTCACGGATTTGGTCTCGATGACATTGCCTTCATGATCCTTGAAGGTCACATCAAACGACACATCGGAAACATCCAGTTTGTACGAAATGGCCGTGCAGTTGGAGCCGAGCCAGCCGTCCATCTCGGTGCCGCCCTCGGCTTCTACCACGGTGCATTTGACAGTATGTGCTCCCTTGGGCAGGACAGCCAGCGTGCGGAATTTGCCGCCGTCTGCAATGCTGTATGAGAAGCGGTTGACAACCACACCGTCCACTTCGACCTCATAGGTAATTCTGAAGGTTTCGGGGGTGTTTGCCACCATGGCAAAATAAACGGTGAAGGGGCCGACAGCATTTTCATCGGTGGTGTACTGGAAGTATTTTCCTGCTTCCTTCATCAGCAGATAGGCACCGCCACCGCCGAGACCGGCATTGGTGAGGACATCACCGGCGGTCGTGCTGGTGTTTTTGTCTGCCAAGGAAGCGGCAGGCACGGGTGTGACGGTGAAGACAGAGTCCTGGGTCACTTTCCATTCGTCGATGGTGGAAGGCACAAAATGGTAAGCCACGGCATCGTCACCCTCGCCCACGGTGTATGTGGGAGGAATGGCGCACAGGCCTTCGCGCACCTTCATATTCTCGGCGACAATGGTGCCGTCTACCAGTTTGAAGGTCACATTATAGTAAGTGACATATTTTGCATGGTAGTCCTGGTGAGAGGTGACGGGCTGCGTGGGGTCCAGCGTTCTGCCGGCACTGTTGGTCCAGCAGACGAATTCCTTGCCGGAGGCAGACAGGTCGGGGGCATCGGGCACCACGGCCGTGTCGCCGAGATGCAGGATCTGGGCTTCGCCGATCTGCACGCCGTCCTCACCGAAGAAGCGGATGGTATACTCATACAGAGCATAGCCGGCTTCCAGCGTGATGTTGCCGGTGATGGGAGTGGTGGCAAAATCAAAGGGTTCGCCATTGAGCAGCCATTCGGTGAAGTCGCCGCCGTCCCACATGGGGTCATCCGGCTGGGTGGCATATTCGCCGGCTGTCACGCTTTGGGCAGGATAGGAGGCCTTATCCACGCCGTGACCGCTGAAGGAGACGGTATAGACAGCGGGCGGTTCGGTCACAGGAGGTTCGGTCACAGGAGGTTCCGTGACAGGCGGTTCTGTGACAGGCGGTTCGGTGACAGGGGGTGTCGTAGGAGCGGGGGTGGTAGGTGCGGGTGTTGTCGGCGTCTCTGTTGCGGGGCCAAAACTGATCTGGCAGGCCACAAGCAGCGTAAGAGACAGGCAGACAACCAAAAGCAACCAAAGGACACGTTTCATCATTCTTTCTCCTTATCAGAAATATTGGGCACTCGGTCATCGGATGTATTACCTATTTGTGCTACATTCCTATTTTAACACGCAAAAATCGGGCAGGCAATGTTAAACTTAAACGAAAACCCGCCCAATCATCTATGCACCTTGCCGTTTTTTTGGGCTGCCGTGCCGATCATCGCTCTGCCAGGAACAAAGTCATGATCCGATCCAGTGCTTCCAACAGCGCCTGCCGCTTTTTGGGCGGCAGGCAACGGGCCTCTCTGTACCGCAGAAGCAGGGCTTTCTCGTCCGCAGGAAGCTCGGGGGGCAAAAACGCATATTCGTGTGTGCCCTCCAACGCAGACAAAGGCACGCCGAGAAAAACGGCGATCTCCGGCAACAGCCCCATATAGGCGTGGGAGATGCCCCGCCGCCAGTTGGAGACGGATTTGGGGCGCAGGTCCAACGCGCGCTCCAGTTCCGTGTCGGTGCGGTGCTGTTCTTTGAGGGCGCGGAGGATCCTGCCCAGGATCAGGCCGTGCTCGTCACCTGCATACATGTCGTTTCCAGTTTATCCTTATTATAATTATTTGTCGTTTTTTCCCGTTGTATGTCGGCTTTGTTTTTGATCTATCCGTGGCGTTTGCCACGGGGCATGCGGCCGGGCTTGGGGGCGGCGGCGTTTGTGTACCCGGGGCTGTGCATGGGGGGTCTTATTTCTTCGGCGCTTGCTGCGGAGGGGACGGCGGTCTTCTTTTTGGGAAGAGGTGTTTTGCGCCCGGGCTTGGGCGCGGCGGGGATCTCGTTCTCCCCTTTTCCGCTCGCCGCGCGGCGCGGCTTGCGGAGTGCATTCTGCAGCTTGGTGGAGCAACCCAGAACGGCCAATTGCTCCCCCAACGCATAGTAGGCGCCGTGCATGGCGCAGAGCAGACCGGCCCCCTCCATGTGCAACCTGCCCTGCCCGTCCAGCAAGCGAGGGTCGACAGAAATGCCCACAATATCGGCCAGAAACAGATCGTGCGAGCCAAGCGGCAGGCAGTCCCGCACGCGGCAACTGACAGACACGGGGCACTCGGCAATCATGGCGGTGTTGACCGTCTCCGAGGGGACGGGGGTCAGGCCCAGGCGGGCAAATTTGTCTACCTTTGCACCGGTGTAGGTGCCGCAGTAGTCGCAGGCGCGCGCCAGCTGTGCCGGCACCAGATTGATGACGAAACAGCCGCCTTCCCGTATGAGGCGGTGAGAATGGCGCTGTGGCCGCACCGCAATATAGGTGACGGGTGGGCGGGTACAGCAGATGCCCGTCCAGGATATGGTGATGATATTGGGCGCGTCGACGGGTCCGCAGGTGACCATCACCGCGGGCACAGGGCCGAGCAAGGCGCTGCCCTTCCACTCGATCTTTCCCGTAAGGGGAGAGGGGGTTTTGTCGAATTCTTTCATTTTTTGTTCTTCTTTACTCTTCCGGCGGCGGATTTCGGGTAAAAAGCAAAGCCGCTGTTTTTTTGATGACGGTCGGCGGGTGCGATGCCATTTGGCACAGATGGCATTGCTCCCCCCCGCCTTTTCATGCAAGAATATCATTGCGTACATATGTCCGGCATCATGACGAAATCTTCGATAGTTACACGCGGAAATCGGGTTTCAATCAACTGTAATTGTTCTTTTGCAACCTCACCGCAGGATTATAATCTGACCGGGTATTCGGGAGGAGCAAGCCCCTCCCCTACCGGCGAATTGGTTGCTTTCCACGCTTTCGGTGTTTCGGCCGATGCGGATAGTACGCCCATACCGTAGGGGCGGATTCTATATCCACCCGCAATAATGTCTTCTTCTCTGCTCTTGTGCCCGCGGGCTCCTTCCACCGCTTCGCGGTCCCCCAAGGTGCAACCGCAGGACGGTTGCACAGTGATATTCGCCTTCGGCGAGTGATATTTGCCGCAAGCGGACAGGGAGGTGCCTGCGGTATGAAATTTCGCCTTTTTTCGTAGGGGCGATTCACGAATCGCCCGCTGTTTCGTCTTTTCTCCGTAGGGGCGGATTCCATATCCGCCCGCCATTTTGCCTTTTCACCGTAGGGGAGGATATTATCCTCCCGCCGCTTCGTTGTTGCTTTTGTCGCACGGTAGGGGAGGGGCTTGCTCCTCCCGCCGCTTCGCCGTTCTCCGTAGGGGCGATTCACGAATCGCCCGCTGTTTCGTCTTTTCTCCGTAGGGGCGGATTCCATATCCGCCCGCCGACGGCTATCTGAATGGCTCCCTTGTGCAAAGGGAGCTGTCGCCAAAGGCGACTGAGGGATTGTATTCAAAAATGCGCAACAA
>CAMGGT010000114.1 GCA_946055715.1 uncultured Clostridia bacterium
CCCGCCGGATTGCGACTTTCTCTTCCTTTTTGCCGTGTCGGAGGGATTTTCCAAGGTCATTTTTCTATCTTCTTCACGCAAAGTTTTTGAGAGGGGGTGTGGGGGAAGGCCTTTTTCAAAAAAGCCTCACCCGCATTGCCTCCCCCACGCTCGTCCTCTTCACGCTGTCTCCTCTGCCTTCGTCTCCTTTGCATCCGGCAAAATTCCGCAAAAAAGCGGCGTGCGGCGGGGTGTGCGCTCTTGCGCGCGCGCAAAATCTGTGCTATAATTCGAGAGATAGTATAGTAAAGTTGCGTTTTTGCACATTTTTTGCACATTTTTTGCACTTTGTGTGCAAAAACTTTGAAGAGACCCTCTGCGGGTCGGGAAGAGGAAGAGATGTTCCGCTTTGAGACAACATTTGACCACCGGACAATGGCCGTGCTGAACGACCGCACCCAAAAGAAGGTGTGGCCGTCCATGATCGTATTCTCCGTTTTGCTGGGGGTATTTGGTTTGTTTCTCGTGCTTGACAACCAGATGGCCGGCATCCTCATTTTGGGGTTTGGCATACTGATTCCGATCGGTTATCGCCAAGCACTGCGGGCAAGTCAGAAAAAGCTGAACGAATCCTTTTCGCTTCTCTCTCCTTTGACCCATGAAGTCTATACCTTTGACGAGGAGGGCGTGACCGTCGAGACAACGAAAGGAGAGGAGTATTCCTCTGTGGTCAAGGCCCGCTGGTCTTACTTCTGGCGCATAGAGGAAACCGAGACCCACTATCTTTGCTACATCTCCGCCGAGCAGGCACATGTGGTGCCCAAAGCCGACCTCACGCAGGGGACGGCAGAAGGGTTCAACATACTGCTGAAGCGCATGCTTGGCCAAAAATTTGTGTCCTTCAACCCCAAGCCCACCTCCACCAAACGCAAAAAATGAGAATTGCCGACATTGTGTTGCCGCATGGCCTGTTGCTGGGGCCGATGGCGGGCTATTCCGACCGTGCCATGCGCCTGCTCTGCCGTTCGTTCGGCGCGGAGATGACCGTCACCGAGATGGTCTCGGCCAAGGCGGTGTGTTACGGTGACAAAAAGACCGCACAGCTTGCCCGCATCGGGCAGGACGAGTTGCCTTGCGCCCTGCAGCTATTTGGCTCCGAACCGCAGACAATGGCGCAAGCCGCCTGCCGGATGGCAGAGGGAGTCCCCGGATCTGCCAAGCCCTCCGCCATTGACATCAATATGGGATGCCCCATGAGAAAGATCATCTCCGGCGGCGACGGCGGCGCGCTGATGAAAGACCCGCACCTGATCGAGCGCATTGTCCGCGCCGTCACGGATGCGGTCGACCTGCCCGTCACGGTGAAGCTCCGCGCCGGGTGGGATGAAAACACCCTCAACGCCCCCGACTGCGCCCGTGCGGCGGAGGCAGGCGGCGCCGCAGCCATCACCGTACACGGCCGCACGGTGCGCCAGGTCTACACCGGGCAGGCCGATTGGGGCATCATCCGGGCGGTGAAGCAGGCAGTTGCCCTTCCGGTCGTCGGAAACGGAGACGTCACCTGCGCCGCAGAGGCGCAAGCCCTCTTGCGTGAAACGGGCTGTGACGGCGTGATGGTCGCCCGTGCGGCGGTGGGCAACCCCTTCCTGTTTGCCGAGATCACCGCCGCCCTTGAAGGCAGACCCTACACCCCTCCCACGCCTGCCGAAGTCACCAAAGTGGCCCTGCGCCAGCTTCGGCTGGCCTGCGAAGATAAGGGAGAACGCTTGGCCATGCCGGAAGCGCGCAAGCAGATTGCGGCCTATCTGCACGGCCGCCGCGGGGCGGCCGACCTGCGCCGCCGCATCAATGCCGCTGTCACCTACGCCGAGGCGGAGGCCATTCTGCTGGAGGCAGAAGCGGCAGGATGCACGGCGACGGATGATACGCTGTAACACAGCCAAATTTGCCATGTTTTTCAAAAACCCCATCCGCTTTTGAACCATTTTGGCACCAATTTTTCGGCGCGGGTAAACGAAACCGGCCGACTAAGCAATTTTTCTCATGCAAAAAAACACCGCCGTGCGGCGAAACGGAAGCAAGCACAATTCATCGTCTGTTTGCCGCAGAAAGGAAGCGTATGAAACAGCAATTTGACACCATTGTCATCGGCGCGGGCGTTGTGGGCGCGCTGGTGGCACGCGAACTGACCCGCCTGGGGCAGCGCGTGGCGTTGGTGGAGCGCACAGACGATGTGGCCACCGGCGCCAGTCGCGCCAACAGCGGCATTGTCCATGCGGGCTACGACGCCCACCCCGGCACGCTGAAAGCCAAGCTCAATGTCAAGGGTTCTGCCATGATGGAGGGACTGTGTGCCGAGATGGACGTTTCTTTCCACCGCTGCGGCTCGCTTGTCGTCGGCTTTGACGAAAATGACGAGCAGACCATCCGCGGGCTGATCGCGCGCGGGCAGACCAACGGCGTGCCGGACCTGGCCTTTCTGACAGGCGACGAGGCGCGCAAAAAAGAGCCATCGCTCACAGATGAGGTCACCTGCGCCCTATGGGCGCCGACCGGAGCTGTCGTCTGCCCCTATGAACTCACGATTGCCGCCGCAGGTGTGGCCATCCGCAACGGTGCCACCCTCTTTTGCAACTTTGCCGTCGCTTCCCTTGCCCGCACGGAGGACGCCTGGGAGGTGACCGCCGAAGACGGCCGCACCCTGTGTGCCGCGTATGTTGTCAACTGCGCGGGCGCCCACTCGGACGAGGTGGCGCGCATGGCGGGTGACGACCGCTTTACCGTACACGCGCGGCGCGGCGAATACCTGCTGCTCGACCGGGAGTGCGCGGGACTCGTGCGCTCTACCGTCTTTATGGCCCCCTCCAAAATGGGCAAGGGGGTGCTTGTCTCTCCCACGGCGCACGGCAACATCATCATCGGCCCCACCGCCACCGACACAGACGACCGTGACGACACCGCCACCACCGCCGAGGGGCTGGATACGGTGCGCCGCCTCTCGCAAAAGAGCGTGCGGGGCATTCCGTTCGGCCGCGGCATCACCTGCTTTGCGGGTCTGCGCGCCGTCGGTTCCACCGGCGACTTCATCATCGATGCGCCCCGGCCGGGCTTTGTCAACTGCGCGGGCATTGAAAGCCCCGGCCTTTCGGCCTCTCCCGCCATTGCGGAATATGTGGCGGAACTGCTGGCACAGCAAGGCGCGGCGCTTGCCCCCCGCCCCGACTTTGACCCTACCTATGCTTCCCCTGTTTCCTTCCGGTATCTGCCTGCCGACAAAAAGAACGAGATCATCGCCCGCGACCCGCGGTACGGACGGGTCATCTGCCGCTGTGAAACGGTGACGGAGGGCGAGATCGTTGCCGCCATCCACACCGAACCCAAGCCCCGAGACTTGGATGCGGTCAAACGCCGCACCCGCTGTGGCATGGGGCGGTGCCAGGGTGGCTTCTGCACCCCCTATGTGTCGGAAATTCTTGCGCGCGAGCTGGGCATTCCCGAGACATCCGTCACCAAATCGGGCGGCGCCTCTCCCCTGCTTGTGGGCAAAACGAAATGAGAAAGGCGGCAAGGTAAGATGAAACGCATCTCACATGAACTGGTCATCATCGGCGGCGGCCCCGCCGGCATGAGCGCCGCGCTGGCCGCCTATGAAGCCGGCACAAAAGACATCCTGATTCTGGAACGTGACGCCCGTCTGGGCGGCATCCTGCAGCAGTGCATCCATTGCGGCTTCGGTCTGCACCGTTTTGGCGAAGAGCTGACCGGGCCGGAGTACGCCGCCCGCGACCGCCGGAAAGTCGAGGCGTTGCATATCCCCTACATGACGGGTACAATGGTGCTGTCCCTTTCTCCCGACCGGGTGGTGACGGCCGTCAACCCGACCGAAGGTATTTTTGAGATACAGGCAGGCGTGGTGGTGCTGGCCATGGGTTGCCGCGAGCGCCCTGCCGGTGCGCTGACCATCCCCGGCAACCGACCCGCGGGGGTATATACCGCCGGCGCCGCGCAGAAATATGTCAACATGAAGGGTTTGATGCCCGGCCGCGAGGTGGTCATTCTGGGTTCGGGCGACATCGGCCTCATTATGGCGCGGCGCATGACGCTGGAGGGGGCGCACGTGCATGCGGTGTGCGAGCTAATGCCCTATTCCGGCGGTCTGGCGCGCAACATCGAGCAGTGCCTGCATGACTTCGGCATTCCCCTGCGGCTCAGCCACACCGTGGTGCGCCTGCACGGGCAGAAGCGCCTGGAAGGCGTGACCGTGGCGCGTGTGGACGAAAACCGCCGCCCCATCCCCGCCACCGAAGAGTACATCCCCTGCGACACGCTGCTGCTCTCCTGCGGCCTTATCCCCGAAAACGAGCTGACCAAAGGCGCGGGCATTCGTCTGGACCGCGTGACCGGCGGTGCGGAGGTCGACCAGCGGCGCATGACCTCCCTTGCGGGCGTGTTTGCCTGTGGCAATGTTCTGCAGGTGCATGACCTGGTGGACTATGTCTCCGAGGAGGCGGCAATTGCCGGGAGAAGCGCGGCAGAATTTCTTGCAAATAGCCGAGAAAATATAAAAACCCCCCGCTCGGTCTCGCTGAAAGCAGGACAGGGCGGTCGGTGTACCGTGCCCCAGCGGATGAGTGCGGCAGAGTAGGGGGCCGGGTATTT
>CAMGGT010000115.1 GCA_946055715.1 uncultured Clostridia bacterium
AGGACGACTTTCGCATTGAAAGCGGCGCGTTCTGCGGCAGGACCACCGGCGCGCCGCTGTGCATCCTCATCCCCAATGAGGACAAGCGAAGCGGCGACTATGAAAAGACAAAGGGCATTGCCCGCCCCTCCCATGCAGACTATGCCGCCCATTGCAAATACCACGGCTTTGAAGACTATCGCGGCGGGGGGCACTTCTCCGGCAGGGTCACCGCGGCGCTGGTGGCCTGCGGGGCCATTCTGTGTGGGGCTTTGGCGGAGATGGGCATTGCCATCGGCACCCACATCCTGCTGTGCGGCGGAGTGCGCGACCGCGCATTTGACGACCTTGCGCACGACATCGGCTATTTGCATACCGCCGACTTCCCGACGCTCGACCCCGAAAAAGGGAAAGCCATGGCAGACGCGGTGCTGAAAGCAAGAGACGAATGCGACAGCATCGGCGGCGTGGTGCAAACGGCCGTGGCGGGCATGCCCGCAGGCGTGGGTGAGCCCTGGTTTGACAGCGTGGAGGGTCTGCTCTCGCATGCGCTGTTTTCGCTCGGCGGTGTCAAAGGTGTGGAGTTTGGCCTGGGCTTTGCGGGTTGCGGTCTTATGGGCAGCGCCTTCAACGACCCCTTTGCCATCAGGGACGGAAAGGTGGTCACTCTGACCAACCACAACGGCGGCATCAACGGCGGCATCACCAACGGCATGCCCATTCTCTTTAGCTGTGCGGTCAAGCCCACTCCCTCCATCGCACAGCCACAGCAGACGGTCAACTTTGAAGAAGACCGCGAAGTGTCGCTGACCATCAAGGGCCGCCACGACCCCGCCATCGTGCGCCGCATCTGCCCGGTCATCGACAGCATCACAGCCCTGGTGCTGGCCGACCTTCTGGCACAGCGGTATGGCACGGATGTGTTTGTGCGGGGGATCGATGCATGAAATACGGACTGATTGGCGCGAAACTGGGTCACAGCTTTTCACGCGAGATACACGCAAAGATCGCCGACTATCCCTACGAGCTGGCCGAGATGGACGAGGCAGCCCTGGACGCATTTTTTCGCGCAAAGGACTTCTGCGGTGTGAATGTCACCATTCCCTACAAGCAGACGGTGATGCGCTATCTTGACGAAACAGAAGAGGCGGCCGCCCGCATCGGCGCGGTGAACACCGTGGTCAACCGCGGTGGCCAGCTATATGGCTACAATACAGACTATTCCGGTGCCGCCGCCATGCTGTGCCACGCGGGACTGGAGCTTGCGGGCAAGCGGGTGCTGATCCTGGGCAGTGGCGGCACTTCCAAGACCATGTGCGCCGTCGCCCGCGACCTGGGGGCGGCCGAGGTGCTGACCGTTTCTCGCCGGGCGGGCGAGGGCACGGTGAGCTATGACGAGGCCGTCACGCGCTATCGAGATGCCCGCATCATCATCAACACCACGCCCGTGGGCATGTTTCCGAACAGCGATGCCTGCCCCATCGACATTGACGCCTTTGACCGTCTGGAGGGGGTGGCAGACGCTGTCTACAACCCCCTTTCCACCGTGCTGGTGCGCCGTGCAAAGGCGCGGGGGCTTTTGGCCTGCGGCGGGCTGTATATGCTGGCCGCGCAGGCGGTGTATGCCTCTGCCCTGTTTCTGGGCACGCCCGTAAAAGACGGAGTGACAGACGAGGTATACCGCGCGGTCAGGCGGGAGAAGCAGAACATTGTGCTTGTTGGCATGCCCTCCTCCGGCAAAAGCTCTGTGGGGGCGCAGCTGGCACAGAAGGCCGGCCGACCGTTTGCGGACAGCGACGAGGAGATCGTTCGCCGAAGCGAAAAGTCCATCCCCGAGATCTTTGCCGAGCAGGGCGAGGCGGGCTTCCGCGCGCTGGAGCGGCAGGTCATCTCCGACCTTTCAAAGCAGCAGGGGATGGTGCTGGCCACCGGTGGCGGGGCGATTTTGAACCGAGACAATGTGTTTGACCTCAAAGCCAACGGACGGCTGTTTTTTCTTGACCGTCCGCCCGAAAAACTGCTCTCCACCCCCGACCGACCGCTTGCCGCCAACCGACAGGCGCTGGAAAAGCTGTACCGAGAGCGCAAAGACAAATATACGGCGGCCGCCGACGTCCGCATTCCCGGAGAGGGGACGGTGACGGAGGTGGCAGACCTGGTATGGGAGGCATTCTGCTCATGAAACTGGCAGTCATCAACGGCCCGAATCTGAATATGCTGGGGATCCGGGAACCGCAGATCTATGGCAAGGCAAGCTACGCAGACCTTGTCGCCATGATCGAAGCCCACGCCAAAGCCCGCGGGGTGGAGGTGACCTTCTTTCAGTCCAACCATGAGGGCGCGATCGTGGATTTTATCCAAGAGACCTATTTTGACCGTGTGGACGGCATCGTCATCAATCCCGCGGCCTACACCCACACAAGCGTGGCCATAGCCGACGCGCTGAAAGCGGTGGCCATCCCGTTTGTGGAGGTGCATATCTCCGCGGTGGAGACCCGTGAGGCCTTCCGACAGGTCAGCTATGTGCGGGACTTTGCGCTGGCCACCGTCACCGGCCATGGCTTTGACGGCTATATAGAAGCCATGGATATGCTGATCGACCGGGAGCAAAACGCATGAAAGCGACCATCACAAAAAGTGTGGCGCGGGGCCGTGTGCGCGTGCCCGCTTCCAAAAGCTATGCACACCGCCGACTGATCTGCGCCGCGCTGGCCGAAGGCGAAAGCCGCATCTGCGGCGTAGAGGAAAACCGGGATGTGCTGGCCACCGCAGAATGTCTGTCTGCTCTGGGCGCGTCCGTGCGCTTTGCCGGCACGGACATATTGGTGCGCGGGTGCGGCGGCGCTGTGCGCGGCGGCGGGCGGCTCAACTGCTGTGAAAGCGGCAGTACCCTGCGCTTTCTTGTCCCCGTGGCCTTGCTTGGGGGCGGGGGCGAATTTGTGGGTTCCCCACGCCTGATGGCGCGGGGGGTGAGCGTGTATGAACAGGTGCTTGCAGACCGCGGCATTGAGATATGCCCGCAGGCCGACCGCATAGAGGTCATCGGAAAACTGGCCGCCGGTGACTATACTGTCCCCGGCAATGTCAGCAGCCAGTTTATCAGCGGCCTGCTGTTTGCCCTGCCCCTGCTGGACGGCAACAGCACCGTCACGGTCACGGATGCGTTTGAAAGCCGCGCCTATGTGGACCTGACGCTGGATGTGCTGGCGCAAAGCGGCGTGGAGGTGACTGTGCGCGAGGGGCATGTCTATGAGGTGGTGGGCAACAGCCGTTACGCTCCGCAGAACGGGGCGGTGGAGGGCGACTGGTCCCAGGCGGCCTTCTTCTATGCGCTGAACGCCCTCGGCGGCGACGTGTCTGTCTGCGGCCTGCGGGAAGACAGCCGCCAGGGCGACCGCGTGTGCCTCGCTTACCTGAAGCGGCTGACGCGGCCGGGGGCGGTGCTGGACCTGTCTGACTGCCCCGACCTTGCCCCCGTGCTGTTTGCCGTAGCTGTGGCCTGCCACGGCGGCGTGTTTGAAGGCACCGCGCGGCTGGCCATCAAAGAGAGCGACCGCGCGGCGGTCATGGCCGAAGAGTTGGCCAAGTTCGGCGCGGACATCTCCGTGTTCCCGAACCGAGTGGAGGTGCGCCCCGCCGCGCTTCATGCGCCCGCGTGCCCCCTCTCGGGTCACAACGACCACCGGGTGGTGATGGCTTTGAGTGTGCTGGCCACCCGCACGGGCGGCATAATCGAGGGGGCAGAGGCCATCTCAAAAAGTTATCCCGGCTTTTTTGACGCGTTGCGCGGGCTGGGCGTGGAGGTGAAGACGGATGATTGACCCAAAGCAAAAGATCCTCATTGTCGGGCTGGGGCTGCTGGGCGGCAGTTATGCCGCCGCCCTCACCCAAAAGGGCTTTGAGGTGGGCGCGGTGGACACAGACGGCGAGGCCATTGCCTATGCAAAGGAAAAGGGCATCATTGCCCACGGTGAAGTAGACCCCACCCCGGACTATCTCGCCCGGTTTGACATCGTGGTGTTTGCCCTCTATCCCTCGGCCGAGGTGGCCTGGATCGGGCGTTGGCAGTCACGGCTGAAAAGCGGGGTGCTTCTGACGGATGTCACCGGCGTGAAATGCAGCGTGGTGTATGAACTCGGGCGCCTGCTCCGCCCCGATGCGGAATTTGTGGGTGCGCACCCCATGGCGGGGCGGGAGGTTTCGGGCGTGCGGAACGCCTCGGCCGACCTGTTCTGCGGGGCAAACTACATCGTCACCCCCACTCCGGGGAACACAGAGGCGGCCATCCTCAAAACGGAAGAACTGGGACGCCTGATCGGCTGCCGCCGCATCAGCCGCCTGACGCCGGAAGCACATGACGAGATGATCGGCTTTCTCTCACAGCTGACCCATTGCATTGCGGTGGCGCTGATGACCTGCAAAGCATCCGAGCATCTGGCGGACTATACCGGCGATTCCTTCCGCGATCTGACCCGCATTGCCAAGATCAACGAAAACCTGTGGAGCGAGTTGTTTGTGGCCAACAAGCAGGCGCTTCTGGAACAGATGGACCTGTTTCTTGATAAATTTACCCACCTGCGCGACGCGCTTGCAAACGAAGACTGCGAAACGCTGAAAGAA
>CAMGGT010000116.1 GCA_946055715.1 uncultured Clostridia bacterium
CCCACACTCCCGACGGCATATCCGAAACCTCCCTGCCTGTATGGACCCAGAAAAACATGACTGCCCACGGCAGTATGCGCGCAAGCGACCCCGAGGGGGATGAGCTGACCTCTATGGTGGTCTCCTATCCCAAAAAGGGCACGCTGACCCTCATTGACTGCCACAGCGGCGAGTTCTGCTACACACCCGACGCCAACCGGCGCGGCAAAGACAGCTTTTCCTTCGTGGTGCGGGACTGCTACGGCAACTATTCGGATGTGCGGCAGGTCTCGGTAGAGATCGCCCGCACAGAGGCAGCCGTGAGCTTTGCCGACATGCAGCAGCACCGCGCCAATCTGGCAGCCACCGTCATGGAGGAACGCAAGATCATGCAAGGGCGCATACGCGGCGAGGGATACTATTTTGACCCGGACGGAACGGTCAGCCGCGAGGAATTCGTGGTCATGGCCATGAAGGCGCTGAACCTGCGCCCCCGCGCAGACATCAGCTCTACCTTCTTTGACGATGACGCCAACATTACCCCCGAATGCAAAGGATATGTGGGCACCGCGCAGGCCATGGGGTATATCATCGGGGAATTTGACGGCACTTCCCTGTGCTTCTGCCCCACGGAGCCGATCTCGCGTGCAGAAGCGGCCGTCATCCTCTGCCGCATGATGGGTAAAGCCGACCTCGGCGGCACGGTCAGCGTGTTTGCCGACCAGGCACAGGTGTGGGGGCAGGCCAACAGATCCCTGCATTACCTGTGCGAATGCGGTGCCTTCTGGCTCAGCGACGGCAACATCTGCCCCGACGATGCGCTGACCCGCGGCGATGCCGCCATTGCCCTTTTGGCGGTGAGCGGGCACTGACCGACCGCTCTCGCCTGCTTTTCCGCCGAGCGGGAAGCAGGAATACAAGAAAGACGAATGTGGGGGAGGCCATTTTGAAAAAAGGCCTCCCCCACACCCCCTCTCAAAAACTTTTCGTGAAAAGTATGGGAAATATCTCTTCCAAATTCTTCTACATAGCAGAGAGGTGTTTCGCCAAAAAAGCAGCGAAAGTGAAAAGTTGAATCCTTCAACCTACCCAAAAACAACTGTTCACTTTGCCGTCAGGCGAAATTTCATACTGCAGGTATTTCATTTGCCGCTTGCGGCAAATTTCACTCGCCGAAGGCGAATATCATTGTGCAACTGCCCGCGGCAGTTGCACATACGCCCCTACGGCTCGGTCGGCAGGGCAAGGTCTGCCAGCACCCCCGCCACGGCAAGGGGCAACTCCGAGGGAAGCACCCCGTATTCGGAACGGCTCGCTGCCAGCACATCCCCCGCCTTACCGTGTAGCCACGCCCCAACAACGGCGGCGGAAAAGGGGGCCATGCCTTGCGCCAGAAGACCTGCGATCACGCCCGACAGCACATCGCCGCTGCCCGCCTTGGCAAGGGCGGAAGAGCCGGTGGGATTGCACATGACCTCTCCCGTGGGGGAGGCAATGACGGTGTGGTGCCCCTTCAACAGCACCACCGCGCCGCTTTGCTTGGCCGCCGCAAGCGCCGCTTCTGCGCGGCGGGCACACAGTTCGTCCATGCTGCCTCCGAACAGGCGCAGAAACTCGGCGGGGTGAGGGGTCAGCACGATGGGGCAGGCCGCCGCCGCAAGGCGAAAGACGGGTTCATCCGTATGGGAGAGGGCGTTGAGCGCGTCCGCATCCAGCACAAGAGGAACATCCGGCAGGGTCAGAAAATGCTGTACCGAGCGGGCGGTGGCGGGGGTGTTGCCCGACCCACAGCCGCACAGGCGCGCCGTGACATCGGCGGGGGCATCCGCGCTCTCCTGCGGCAGAAAGATCACCTCCGGCAGGCGCGCCAGTACTGCCTCACGCACCGCGGGCGTGCTGACGAGGTAGGTCATGCCGCACCCTACACGAAAGGCCGCCTCGGCGGCCAGCAGGGCCGCACCGGGGTACTGCTCTGAACCGCAGAACAGCATACAGCGGCCGTACGTGCCCTTGTGGCTGTTTTGGCGGCGGTGTGGCAGACAGGCGCGCACATACGCCTCGTCTGTGATGCGAATATCCGGGGCAGAAGTGGGAATACCGGATGGCAATTTGTCCATTTTGTAACGAACCCCCCGTATTTTCATATCATTGTAAGAGGGAAAGCGCAAGCAAAAGAAAAGAGAAAACGCACTCCGCAGTCTGCGGAGAGGAGAAAGAACATGACGCTTTTTGATCTGCCGGTGGGCGAAAATGCGCAACTGGCACCTGTGCGAAAAAAAGAAAATGCCGCTGTGGCAGGGCTGTTGCGCCTGGGGGTGGAGCCGCTTTCCGAAGTGCGCTGTCTGTTTGCCGCGCCGCCCGGCGACCCACGCGCCTATCGCATGGGCAAGGTCACCGTGGCCCTGCGTGCGGAGACCGCACGGGTCATCCCCGTTTTGCCGCCAAAAGATCTCCCAAACCCGCCGCAGAAATAGCAGAAGCAGAAGAGAAAGCGGCGGTCGGGTCAAGGTGCGGCCACCGCTTTGACTTCCGCAGACGAAAAAGCAAAGAAGCAGGCACAGAAATCAGCAGCAGGAATACCCTGCCCCACCGCAGGAGCGAACAGAACCGTGCGGCCGTGCCCTGCCCGCCGCAGACAGAAAGGGATGCGTGCGAAGACAATGCCTCGAAAAATCAGGAAAAAAGAGACAAAAAAGGGATCTCTTCCGGCGGCAACGAGAAGGTGCGCCCCCGCAATGCGTCCAGCACGGTCGGCTCCGGCGAAAAGGCAAAGGTCAGCCGGAAGGCGCACAGCGCCTGGTGGCTGTATCCCATTTGGCGGTCGGCGCGGTTGATGCCGTATTTGCCGTCTCCCAGCAAGGGGTGACCGATGTGCGCCAGGTGGGCGCGGATCTGATGAGTGCGCCCCGTCAGCAGGCGAACCTGCAAAAGGGACAGGCCATCTTTGGTCTGCAGCACCCGATAAGCGGTGCGAATTTCTTTGGCACCGGGCGGGGGGTTTTTGTCAAAAACAGATACTTTTCTTTCTTTTTCGTCCTTGAGCAGCCACCCCGAAAGGGTGGCGTTCTGCTCTTTGGGACAACCGTGTACCACGCACAGATACTCTTTTTCCACCTCCCGGAGGCGGATCTTTTCGTTCATGGTGCGCAGGGCCTCGGCATTTTTGGCCGCAATGACGATGCCGTCGGTATTGCGGTCGATGCGGTTGCAGAGCGCGGGGGCAAATGACTGCTCCTGCTCCGGGTCATATGCCCCCTTTTGAAAGAGGTAGGCCTGCAGGTCTGCCAGCAGGTTGCGGCCGGCATTGGTGTCATCCTCATGTACCGACTGCCCGGGGTGCTTGCGGACAAGCAGAATGTTCTCGTCCTCATAGACCACCGACAGGCAGACCTTTCTGCGTGCAAGCGAGGCGGCGGTGACGGCCTGCTCTCCCGTCAAGAAGAATTCCTCCGGCAGAAACAGTTGCAGGGTGTCGCCCTCACACAAAATCTGCGCCCCCTCGGCGCGCTTGCGGTTGACCTTGATCTTTTTGGTGCGGATGGATTTATACAGCAACGACGGCGGCAACGCCGGCAGTGCCTTTTGCAGGAACTTGTCCAGACGTTGACCGCCGTCGTTGCGCAGAATGGTGATCTCTCGCATTATTTGGTGCCGAAGATGCGGTCGCCTGCGTCTCCCAGCCCCGGGACGATGTAGGCGTTTTCGTTGAGTTTTTCATCCAGCGCGGCAGAGTAGATGTCCACATCCGGATGCTCTTTCTGCACTCTTGCCACGCCCTCGGGGGCGGCGACAAGGCACATGGCCACAATGTGTTTGCAGCCCTTTTCTTTGACCTTGGCAATGGCGTCGCTCATGCTGCCGCCGGTGGCGAGCATGGGGTCCACCATGATGACAAATCGCTTGTCGATGTCGGGGGGCATTTTGCAATAGTAGGTGACGGGCATGTGCGTCTGCGGATCGCGGTAAAGCCCGATGTGCCCCACGCGGGCAACGGGAACCAACTTCATCAGCCCGTCCACCATGCCCAGCCCTGCACGCAGGATGGGAACGATGGCCAGCTTTTTGCCGGAGATCTTCTTCTGGGTGGTGCGGCAGATGGGTGTTTCGATCTCACAGTCTCTGAGCGGGAGTTCGCGTGTGATCTCATACCCCATCAGCATCGAGATCTCATTGAGCAACTCTCTGAAATCCTTTGAAGAGGTGTTGACCGAGCGCATGATGGTCAGTTTGTGCTGAATGAGCGGGTGGTCTACCAGATGAAACGTACTCATTGTTTTCGCTTCCTTTCCGTGCCTTGTGGGTGGCGGCCTCTACGCCGCTGTTTAACATTCTTTTTCTATTATAAACGGATTTTTGCTCTTTTTCAAGAGAAAATTCGCCGCTTGTGTCAAATCGGCAATTCATGTAAGAAAACGCCCTCATCTCCCCCTCGCGGTGGACAATTTGACGGACAGCAGAGAGCCACTGCCCCATGCCAAAAGCCCGTTTTTCAAAAATGAGGCCGAGCGTTGCGGTGTCGGATGCATTTTTGAAGGCATCCGTACGCTCTGCCCCCGTTTTCAGGGGCACTGTTTGCGGGGGA
>CAMGGT010000117.1 GCA_946055715.1 uncultured Clostridia bacterium
AGGAGGCATCCTTTAAGCTGACCTGGCGTGAGGAATACAGCGACGGCACGATGGCCCAGTGGACCTTCCGCTATGAGCTGAACGCCGCCGGCACCCGCATCTCGCTCTCGCCCAAGGCCACCGACTTCGGCACCGGCGACCGCCGCGCCGTGCGCCCGGTGGGGGATGTGCAGTTCGACTCTTCCACCTACTATCCCGGCAATAAGGTAATGGTCAATGCCTGGGGCACCTCCATTGGCAGCGCCGCCATCACCGATGTTACCTTCTGGGGCTCCACAAAATCCGGCATCGGCAGCACCGCCACAGACGAAAACGGCAAGGAATACACCGTCACCGAAGAAAACAACCCCTATCTCACCGGCAAGGTGCAGTTCTATCTTGAAGATGACGGTGCCTTTGTGACCCAACTGGCCACCGGGGCGGGCAACAGTTATACCGCCGCTTTCCAGGCCAACCTCAAAAAGAAGGACGGCGTCAAGAACATGAAGACCGACATGGTCTCTGAATACTTCCGTTACTCCTTCTCCATCTGGTACGATACCGAGACCTTCCCCGAAGATGGGTTCGTGCTGTATATGACCGCCCCCAACCAGCTCAACAATGACGGCAAACACGGCTTCTCCGGCCAGGCGCTGCTGCGCATCGTCAGCGTGGACGGCGTGCCCTACCTCATCATCCCCACGGCCAGATACGGCCAGATGTATGACGCAGACGGCAAGGAAACGCTGGATCTCAATGCCGCCAGCCCCGATGCGCTGGTGAAGGCCGCAAAGGATAATGCCGCCCTGTTGGATGTTCTGCAGAACAAGGTCATCAACAACTACCGCGCTTCTTCCAATAACGGCATGCCCTCCTGCAGCATCGGCGGCACCGACTATTACGGCACCCGCGGCCTGTACGATCAGCTGATCCCGCTTGCCTATCAGGCGCTGTCCGAGGCGGTGACGGTAGAGCTGGAAGAGGGATGGAACACCATTGAACTGGAGTTCAAGTATCTGGGCGAGCGCACCTCCAACGACCTGCGCAAAGCCGATGAAGGCACCTACACCATCCCCACCGTCAACGGTGTGGAAGGGGAAGAAGCGGCCTACCAGTATGCTGTCGTCAACAGTGTGCTGCACGCCTACTTCAAGACCAACATCAAGGTCAACGGTGAATACGCCACTTATAACGACAACCCCGATGACGCCCACAACATGGATTTCATCTTCGACAACTCCTTCAACCCCTGCACCAAAGAAAGCTGGATGCAGGGCCAGGCAAAGCTTGTCTCCAATGGTACTGAAACAGAGACACAGCAAGAACGGCTGAAGCTCAAGGACTTCAAGCTGGAGTTCCTCACCGACCAAGAGATCGACGTCAACTGTTACGAAAAGGGCACAGACGGCGCGGAAATGGTGCGCGTCTCTGCCTTTGACGGCAAAACGGCCGACCCCCTGGTGGCCGCCTCCGGCGATGTGTCCTTTGTCAACCGCAATGACAAGCTGGTGGTCACGCACAACACAGACGGCTCTGTCGCCGAGGTGTATTATGCCTTAAACGATGTACTGGTTGACGACAAGGTGGCCTTTGACCTGTCGCTGTATACCGACTATGTCGACTATACGGGCAACCTCACCATCGCAGAAGACCTCCGTATGCAGACCCCCTCGTCCATGGTCATCTATGTGGGCGACAAGATCGTTTGCTCCGTCTTGGCAGACGGCCGGGTGCTGGATGCCGGGGGCAACGCCGTCACCGGCCTCAAAGTCCGCGGATGGAACGACCTGTCTGTGGTGCTGGAGAAGTTTGAGGGCGGAGAAGACTGGTACCTGACGCTGTATGTGCAGGGCGAGATCGTGCAGTTCCGTGTTGCCTGCAGCATCACCGCCGAGGACATGACCGTGTTCGGCATCCGTTCCTTTGGCAATGCCGGGGATGTCTATCTGCTGGACAGCATGGCCGTAGGGCTTGACAACATTCCTTCCTCTTTGATTTATATGCATCCCGTCACCTATGTGACAGGCGACGGACAGATGGCCTACGACAAGAGCGAAGAGTATCATGTCATCGGGCAGGAAAACACCCTGTTCCCCGAGATCGCCGCCGAAGAGGCCGTGTTTGAACAGTGGTATTTTGACGCAGACTTCACCGCCAAGGCAAAGCGCATCAAACCCAGCCGCACCGAGCCCGTGGTGCTGTATGCCAAATATAACTACCGCGTCACCTATGACACGCAGGGCATCAAAGACAGCAACGGCAAGGACATCAAGACCCCCGTGTCCGTCACCCTTTACGGCAATCTGATTCTGCCCAGCCGCACCAATGTCATCTACTGGTACTCGCTGGAAGGCGGCGCCGCTTCTGCCATTTACTATAAGTGCGGCGAGCTTTACAAGGTGCAGGGCAATGTGAACTTCAAGGCCGCCGACCTGACCCTGGCCGAAGTCATCGACTTCATCCTCTCTGTGCGGGAGGTGGAAGCATCTGTCACCGAGGGCAAAAACTATGCCGAACTGTCCGCCGCAGTGGAAGCGGCAAACGAAACCCTGACCGTCTTCCTTTCCGACCCTGCCTCTCTTGAGACGCTGATGGTGGAAGTCGACCCCGATGCATGGCTGACAGCCCTGCTTGCCGCCTGCCCGCAGAAGACCAAAGATGCCATCCAAAAGGCCGCCATCGGAGATGCCCTCAAATATGCCAAAGAGACGCTTGTGGAGGCGCACCGCATCCTGGATGATAAGATCGCCGCCGCAAATGCCTATCTCCGTGAATTCTATGACCGTCTGGCAAACGAAGATCTCTCTTATACCGAGCGCATGGCCAGCTACACTTTGCTCGATGTCATCGAAGACGCCGAGGGCAAGACCTGGCGCGACCGCATTGATGTGACCTGCCCCGGTGTGTTTGATGCCAACAGCGACCTGGCCACCCATTACCGCACGCTGGAGCGCGCAAGAGAAGCCGCCATCTCCCTCATCGAGGCATACGAGACCTACCTCGGCGGCACCTATCCCACCCGCAAGGCGCATTTTGAGGCGCTCAAAGAACTGCTTGATGCCTATGAGTATTGCAGTAAGAAGGCAGACCTTGCCTTGGTGTTGAGCTATGTGCCTGTCGCCGATGACTTCAGGTATGAGAAGTTGGACGAAAACAAACAGCCCACGGGTGAATATGACTATACCATCGACACCGACCACCTGATCCTGGACGGCGCAAACACCATGGCCGGGTATATGGCGCGGGTGAAGGCCATCTTTGATGACTATAACGCCGAGGCAGAAACCATCGCCATGGACATCTTCGGCGCGCAGGCGGCCGCGGGTGCCCCGACCTGGACCCTCTACCGCACCGCGGCAGACGGTGTCACGGCCGGCACGCCGCAGGCACTGCCCGCCGGGCTGGACGACATCCGCAAACTGCTGGCAGAACTCTACCGCCCCGAAGAAAACAACTGACATAAAAGCAAGGAGGTATGAATATGAAACTCATCAGAAAAACCGTCACGGCACTTTTGCTTCTCTCCTGCCTTTTGTGTCTGTTCGCTTGCGACAGAGGCAACGATGACGACCTGCCCAAGCCTGAGGCCACGGTGGCCTATGTCACCGCCGTCATGAAGGTTTCCCGCCCCACCAAGGCAGTGGCCACCACCGTCTATGTACTGACAGACGGCACCGAGCTGGGCGGGAAGTCCACCCTGCAGGTGCAGGAAACAGGCGACCTTGTCAAGGCAAAATATGCCTATGAATATCAGGTGCTGGGCAGTGTGGAAAGCGAAGAAGCCGTCGTCACCGTCAAAGATACGGTGTACAGCTCCGGCAACCGCATCGCCAACTTCCTGCCCACCGGCGGTTATCACTTTGAGGCGTATACCGCGCAGACCACCCTGGCAGAGATCACCCTGCCCGCAAATGCCACCGTTGTCGAATCAGACGGCGGCTATCTGCTTTCAACAACCGTTTCTGCCACAGAAGCGGATGCCTTCTTCGGGGCAACGCTTTCTGCTGTGGGAAATGTCACGCTGAAGATCGCCGTCAAGGATGGCACAGTGGTCAGCGCAAGTGTGACCTACGACACCCCCAGAGGCAGTATGTCCGTCACCACGGCATACACCTATGAGGAAGAATCCTTCAGTTTCGTCAAGCCGGAATGAGCCGAGGCAATCGGCCGGAAGCGGCATGTGGGCATTTTTTCGGGCGGGCAATCCCCACATGAGATGCCCTTGACCGAAAGCCGGGCCGAAAAACGGCGGAAGGGTGCCCCCCTGCCGTGCCACCTGCATTGCTGCGCCGTTCCCCACCGGGGCACAGCGTGAAACAACATTGCAAAAAGACTTGCAACATTCCCAAAACAGACCGATCGCCCCTGTGATCGGTCTGTTTTGCACCGCGCCCCCTCTGCATGGCGGCTTGGCTTCCGCGCAACGCTTCGTCAATGCCTCCCTCCGGGAGGGAGGGGGACCGCGAAGCGGTGGAAGGAGCAGGCGGGTACAAGAGCAGAGGAAAAGACATTGCAGCGGGCGGATATGGAATCCGCCCCTACGGAGATAAGCTCAACTATCCGCATCGAC
>CAMGGT010000118.1 GCA_946055715.1 uncultured Clostridia bacterium
ACAGAAAGAAACCCGCCGATACACTTCTTCCTAAAGGCCGGGGTCCGGTGAGGGCAGGGCGGTCTTGGCGGCGGTCGGCGCCGCCGCTTCTCCGCCCGCAACGGGAGCCACCTCCTCAATGCGACCGGGTGACAGGGCGGCGGCCATGAGGGTGAAGCTGTTTTCCACATCAAACAGGGCATCTGCATGGGGCGCACGCCGCAGACGGTCTGCCTTGGCCAACACCCGCTCGGCGCGGTCGGCGCGCAGCGCGGCGGTGACATACAGCCGTTCTTTGGCGCGGGTGAGCGCCACATAAAACACCCGCATTTCTTCCTCATTTTCTGCGCGGCGGCGGGCATCCCGCAGGATCTGCCACAGCGGTGTGACAACACGGGCAAGTCCCCCCTTGCCGCAAAGCGGCAACGCCATACCCAGGTGCGGGTCAAAGCTCAGCGGCTCCGAGGGGTGGCGGAAGGGGGAAAGCGTACCGCACACAAAGCAGACTTTATACTCCAGTCCTTTGGAGGCATGAATGGTCATCAGTTGAATTTTTTGGGGATCGGCGGAGGGGTTTTTGGGTTTTTCGAGGGTATTGTTGGTTTTGATGACCTGGTTGATATAGTCAATGAAGGCGTGCAGACCCTTGAAGGACGCCCCCTCAAACTGCCGCGCATACTGATAGAGCAACAGCAGGTTTTCTCTGCCCGACCCGCCCTTGCCGGCGGTGGAGAGCAGGCCGGTCTCGTCATACATGCGCCGAAGCAACCGGTCGGTGGGGATGCCCTCGGACAGGGTGCGCCAGTGGGCAAGATCGGAAAGCAGGCGGGCCGTCTTTTCGTCCTGCGGGTGGTTTTGGGCATAAAGTTGCACACTCTCCCACAGGGTGTGTTCCGGGTCGTCGGCCATGCGGATGCGGGTGAGGTCGCTCTGGTCAAAGCCGTAAAGCGGCGACTGCATCGCCCCGGCCAGGTAGATGTCCCGGCGGGGGTTGTCCACCGCGTTCAGCAGGCAGAGCGCGAGCAGCACCTCCGGCACCAGAAAGAAGTCCTTTTCGTCCGAGATCTCCACCGCAAGCCCCTGCGCCCGCAGGGCGGTGACATACGGGTCTGCCTTGCGCTTCACAGAGCGAAGCAATACCGCGATGTCGGCGGGCTTGTATTTCGGCTGTCCTTGCCCGTCGACAAGCGTCAGCAGGCGCGCGATCTCCCGCGCCACATAACTTGCCTCTGCCTGCGCGGCGCGAAGGTCGGGCGCGGGGTCGCCGTCGGCAGTCCGTGCCGGCTCGCCGCCCTCATCTCCGTCTTCGCCCGCGGTCGCCTCCGGCACGGGCAGTTCCACCAGCACCGGGTGCGGGGCGTCTTCACCCTGCACGCCGCGCCCGCAGATCAGCCGGTCTTTTTCTTCATAGCCGATGCTTTCGCCCCCCACGCCGAACAGCAGGTCAAAGATCTCGTCGATAAAGTCGATGACCGCCCCCACGGAACGGAAGTTTTCGGACAGGTGCAGGGAGGCGACCTCCGAGCCGTCTGCCTCGTCCAGCGGCGGAAATGCGCGCCGCATCTCCGAAAACACCTCCGGGTCGGCGCGGCGGAAGGAGTAAATGCTCTGCTTGACATCCCCCACCATGAAGCGGTTGTCCCGGCGGGAGACCGCCTCGATGATGGCGTGCTGCATGCGGTCGATGTCCTGGTATTCGTCCACATAGACATAGTCAAACCCCTCCGCCACCGAGGCGGCTGTGCTGTTGGGGCGGCCGTCGGTGTACAGCAGGTGGTAAAGCTTGCGCTCAAGGTCAGTATAGTCGCAGATGCGGCGGCGCTGTTTTTCGGCCTCATAGCGCGCCTCCAGCTCGCAGGTGAAGCGGCAGATGAGCAGGCACAGGTCGGCCGTGCGGCGCATGGCCTCTGGCCAATCGGCTTCCGGGAAGGTAAACAGCGGGCGCAGTCTCGCCTTGAAGCGGGCACGCTCGGCGGCTCTGTCTTCGCGGTATTGCTCCAGGTCGGGCAGACCCGACTCTTTGGCGCGCAAGGCCGCCGCCCCGCCGAGAAACGCCTCCAATGCCTCCCGCATGGCGGAGTAGCCCCGCCCGCAGGCATTTTGCAGGTTTTCCAACAGGGCACGGTCGCTCTCCCACGCACGCTGTACCGCCGCGCGGTTCTTTTCGCTTTCGTCCATGGCCTGTGTGGCCGAGACGGAAAGCAGGGAGAGCGCACGGTCGGCCGCCGCCTTCACCCGCGCCGTCAGATAGCGGCCGAACACCGTTTCCGCCACCGGCAGATCGGCCTCCTCTTTCATCTTCTCCACCGGGCGCGCCGCGTCCTTTGCCCCGTTTGGAAAACTGCGACAGGCATCCAGAAAGCCCAGCAGGATCTTCCCCAGCCCCGCCTGCTCATAGCGTGCGGAGGTCAGACATTCGGCCAATTCGCAGAATTCGTCTGCCGAGCAGATCTGCGGTGCTTTTCCGTCATAGCATTCCACCATCAGGCGCTCGCACAGGTCGCCCAGCAGCAGGTTTTGTTCGGCCGTATCGGCCACGCGGACATCTGCAGAGACCCCCGCCTCGGCGGCATGCTCCCGCAGAAGGCGGAAGAAGAAGCTGTCCACCGTGCAGATGGCCGCCGAGGAAAGCGCCACCGGCTGTTCCGCCAGGCGACGGTCCCACGGCCGCTGTGCGGCGGCTTCCGTCAGTGCCTGCGCAATGTGGTCTTTGAGGTCTGCGGCCGACGCACGGGTAAAGGTAATGACCAGCATGCGCGACAGGTCGGCCGGATGCGCCTCGTCCAGAAGAGAGGCGATGATCCTTTGGGTCAGCGTGGTGGTCTTGCCCGCGCCTGCCGCCGCCGAAACCAGCAGGGTCTTGCTGCGCTGATCGATGGCCGCCTGCTGGGCGGGTGTGGGTTTGTGTGCCATAGCGTTGGCGGGCGGACGGCTCATCGGCCGCCGCCGGACATTCCTTTCGTTTTATACTTGATCTGTGTGATCTGTTCTGTGCGTGATCTGTTATGCGTGACGGATTCGTCATGATCTTGTGCCGACAACGTCTGTGCCACACCAACAGTATCACACCGGCAATACCGCCCTGCCGCAAAAGCGGAAAACGGCGGTAAAAAGGTCAGAGCCGAAAGATCTTTTCTGCGCGGAGGGCAGGCTCGCCCTCCTCTCCCGTGCAGACCGAGGCCACGGCAAAGAAGCCGCGGGCGTCATACAGACGGATCTTCTGCCCCCCGGAGACGGGTGGCAGACCCGCCAGTTTTTTGAGGGCAACGGCACAGCCGTGATAGAGCAGGCCGGCAAAAAAATCCGGTGCGCGATAGGCAGGCCAGCCCGCCATGAAGGTGTCCTCCGGGCGAAGCAGGCAGGCCCTCCGTTCCTCTTCGGTCATGGCCGAAAGCTGTGAGAGGGTGTGCGCGCACGAAAGCGGAAACCCGGCGGCTTCCGCGCGGCACAGGGCACTCATGACGGCACCGCACCCCAGCTTTTTGCCGATGTCGGCGCACAGTGTGCGGATGTAGGTGCCTTTGGAGCAATGCACATCCAGCCGCCACACCCTGTCCGAGAGGGGGTGCGCCTGTATGCTGTATACGGTCACTTCGCGGGGCGGCCGCTCTACCGTCTGCCCCGCACGGGCAAGGTCAAGCAGTTTGCGGCCGCCGACCTTGATGGCAGAATACATGGGCGGCACCTGTCTGACCTTTCCCTGCATGGAGGCCACCGCCGCCTGCACCGCCGCCTCGTCGGGCATATCCAAACAGGTGGACAGTACCTGCCCGGTGGTATCTTCCGTGTCGGTGACAAGCCCCAACGTCATCTCAGCCAGATAGTGCTTGTCTCCCTCGGTGACATATTCCGCCGCCTTGACCGACCGCCCCAGCAGAATGGGCAAAACGCCCGTGGCCATGGGGTCCAGTGTGCCGGTGTGGCCGGCCTTTTGCGCGCCAAACAGCCGCGCGACTTTGGCCGTGGCGGTGTGGGAGGTCATCCCCGCCTCCTTGTACAGCACGACAATGCCGTCCGGGCTTGCCGGTTTTGCCGTATTTTCGAGTTTTGTCTGTTGCATGTCTTACACAACCGTTCCTTTTTTGGGTCTCTCCGACAACTGCCGGAAAACCGAATTGCCATGGATCTTCATCCACCGAAAGTATATCTTATGTTTGCCGGCCTGTCCGCATATCGGCCATACATGCCGACCTTTTGGGCGCAAAGCCGGGTTCTCCTTTTTTCGCGTATATTTGCGGACGCATTCATGTTGTATGATATTTTTATTGTATCATATTCTGCCGAAGAAAGCAACCAAAGAGTGCAACCGAAAAGCGCAACCGAAAAGCGCAACCGCCGTGGGACGGTTGCGCAATGACATTCGCCTTCGGCGAGGGATTTTGCCGCAAGCGGCAAGTGATATACCTTCGGTGTGAAATTTCGCCGTTTTTCGTAGGGGCGGATTCATGTCCGCCCGCCGATGGCTATCTGAATGGCTCCCTCCGGGAGGGAGCTGTCGCAGAGCGACTGAAGGAGAAAGCGCAAAGTAAAGAGGACATCTCTGTTCCGACAGAAGAAAACA
>CAMGGT010000119.1 GCA_946055715.1 uncultured Clostridia bacterium
GGCAAAAGCACCGAAGGCATCGTATACTTCTTAAATCGTAGGGCGGGGGCTTGCTCCCGCCGTTTTCATTTGCAATATAAACCGATAAAGCCGAAGCAAAAAATGAAATCCGGTTCTTTTTTCGCGGCGGGAGGAGCAAGCCCCCGCCCTACCGTTTGCAAAACATTCCGCCAAAGCCAAACAACCGAAAGTCAACCATTCAATGCCTTCCCCGGCGGGGGAAAGGGGACCGCGAAGCGGTGGATGAGGTGTTCCACCGCAAAAGAAACGGCGGCGGGAGCAATGCCATTTGTGACAAATGGCATCGCGCTCGCCCTACCGTTCTCCCCAAATATCGGCTTATCCCATTCCAAAACATTCTTTTGTCGTTGTGGGATGAAATACCGCAATACTCTGTTGAAATCGGGCGATTTTTGCGGTATAATGGATGCAAACATGATGTTACAGTAAAAATCAAGACGGGAGGTGCCGGAGCATGAAGCGGGTCGACACGGGCGAATACTTCAACGCAAAGCAAGAGAATCTGTTTTCCGAATATCGGCACTTCAGCGCAGAAGAATACTATGCGACCGAATACGCGGCACCGCCCGCGGAAGTGACGGAGGTGGCAGAGTCTTTTTCTGACCGCCACACCCCCGCCGCAAAAGGCCCGCAAACCGAAAAAACAGACTTCAGACGACTGAAAAAGCAGTATGACGAGATCAGCCAATCGTCGGCTTCCTCTTCCGGCTCTGCCGCCCCGACCGCCTCTGCCGCACAGACGGCTTCTACCGCCGCGGCCGCGCAGGCAGGCGGCGCGGCGGCGGGCATTTCCACCGTGGCCGTGGCGATGATCGCCTTTGTGGTGATCACGGTCGGACTGTTTGCCGGCATCGGCAAATTCATTTCTTTGCAGGCAAGCGGCATGGACTATCTGTCTGTTGCCGTGGATATAGACAAGATCATTGCAGAAGAAGAACAGCTGGCCGGACTGACCGCGGCCGACTTCGTGCTGGAGGTCACGACCGATAGCGGCATCGAAGTCGTCCCCCTGCTGGACGGTCTTCACACCTATACGGTCACAGGGCTTTCGCCCGGCACGGCCTATACCTATCAGCTCATCTGCCGCCACCCGACGCTGGGGGAGCGCACGGTGTGCTACGAGGATACCCTCTCCACCCCGGCATACAGCCGCCCCTGCGGCGTCTATGACGAGCCAAACAACTTCATTGTGTATGACGGGCAGACACAGACGGCTTCGCTTTCCTATTCGGTCTACCTCTCGGACTATGAAAGCACCGTCCACCGCCCGACCTTCTATCTCTGCAGTGCCGAGCAGACGGACTTTTTGCATATTGACAATATTCTCTGCACAAGCGATACAAAAGACAGCCAAGGGTTCTTCCGCGGGACGGTCGAGGGCATCACGGATGATGTGGTGTACCTGTATATTGTGGGCGAACAGACCGAGACGGGTGAAGCGGCGGTGCTGTTTTCTCTTGCGGTGGATGTCGGCCTGCCGGAAGGGTGGGGAAGTACTCCGCCGCCGCCACCCGCTTTGACAGTAGACGAGACAGCCGAGAGGGTCACCTGTCTGCCGGACAGCATTGCCGTAGATGGCGGCCTTTTCGCGCTGGATGTGTCTCGCATATTCTGGGCGTATGTGTGGCAGTATGATGCCGACGGAACCCTGCTGGGCGAGGCCGAGGCCTTCTTCTCGGCGGAGAGCGAGACCATGACCTATGCGCTGGAGTGCGGTGTGCGCTATGGGGTGGCTGCCTTCCGGTATGTCATCTGCACAGAAGAAGGCGGCGAGTGGACGCCGGTGTATGAAAGCGACCTGCATCCCTTCACGGCCGACCAGTCCTTCGGGGCCACCTATACAAAGGTCGCGCCGCAGGATGCGACCCTGCAGTTTGAAGAAGGGCGCGTCACCATCACGGTCGACCCCGGCTTTGCCACCGAATATCCGGATATCTTCTACTATCGCTTGCAGGTCACAAACAGCGCCGGCATGGTATACGGCACATACAGCGGCACAGGCGAAGCCGTCATTGACATTGATGACTACAGCGGGCTTGACACCTTGAATTTCGTTTATGCCGACTGCGCATGGCTCGCGGGCGAAGAACGGGTCTATGCCGAAGAGCAGATGGAAGGCCCGGCCTTCGGCTATCCGACGGTCACTTTGCGCCCTGTCGTCGGATTTGACGGCACATACTTCACCCTCGACTATGACTGCCAAATGGTGTATGACTATGCCGAGGCGCGCATGGAGCTGACCGTTGTCTCCGGTACATCCACCTATGTCCAGCAGGTCGAAAGTGTGTCCGCCACCGGCACGATCCTGCTTGATGCCGTTGTGGGCGAACCCGGGCAGGTGACGGTCTCGGGACGGTTGTACTTCAAAGACAACAGCTCTGTCGGGGCGACACACTCGGTATCTGTGGACCCGGTCGCGCTTGAGATGAACTATCGCTTCTCGGTCACAAGCGTCAGCGCAGATCTGGCCACGGGCACCTCTACCATCCCGGTCACCATGACATTTGCGTACATGATGCCAAGCGACTACACCATCTCCATTCTGGACGAGGGCAACGGCATCGATCTCGCGTTCCCCTTGACAGAAGAATATTGGTTTAACAGTATTCCTTCCGACACTGCCGCCAACCTGACCGTGCGCGTCAAAGACAGCGAGGGCAACCCGTGGGGCACCGACTTTACCTGCACGGTGTCGCAGGCGGAGGCCGAAGCCAACTATACCCGGCCCTCTTTTGAAAGCACGAACCCGGGCGATGCGCTCGTCACCTACAACGACGACGGCACCATCAACATCTACCGCCAGATCAACTTCTCCTGCGATGACAGCCGCGTTTCCTGCAACGCTTTCATTTACGGCAGCGTCGAAGAAGCGGAGGGGGGCAGGTTGATATACGGCGACAGTTATGACATCATCAGCCAAGACAAGTATGCCGTCATTGAGAACATCCCGATGCGCAACTATTACTTCCTCTATCATCGCTTGTTTACCTACAACGGTGTCTGTTACACCATGTATACAGAAATGCCTTCGGGCGGCGTCACCTTCCCCGAAAAATTTGCCACAGCGGGGGTGACGCAGTCCGGCGGCACCACCACGGTCAGCATCACCACCACCGAGTACGGCCGGCTGGACAACCGCATCGTCTGCGGCGGGCAAGAATATCCCTACACCAACTATACCGATCCGTATGACTCGACCGCCAAACTGGTGCTGGAGGGAGAACAGGATATCACGGAAGTGGAGATCTTCTTCACCGCCTATAGCCAAAACTATGATGCTTACAGCGCCGATATTGCCCTCAAGGGGCAGATGTATTACCACTGTCGACTGACCATTGTCGCCGCTATGATGTAAGAAAGGAAGAAATCATGACAGACAACAAAACCAAAAAGATCACCGTCAAACGCATCTTCTCGATTGCGGGCACAGCCCTGCTTGCGCTTCTGGGGCTGGGATTTGTGCTGGGGGTGGTGTTTGAACTGGCGCTGCCCGAAAGCGGCTTTGCCATCTGGACGAAAGAAAACATCTGGGATGTGACCACGCTGCCCGCCGTTTGGGCCGCCCGCAAAAAGACGGTCATCCATTGCGCATTGCTGATCGTGATCATCTTTGCCATCAGCCGTATCCTGCGGCTGATCTTCCGCCGCATGATGCAAAAAAGCAACCGTGCCAAAACCGTCATCACCCTGCTGGACGGCATCATCAAATACGGCGCCGCGCTGGCCTTTATCTTCCTGGTGCTGCAGGCCTTCGGCGTGAACACGGCCGCCATCTGGGAGTCGGTGGGGGTGCTGACGCTGATCGTCGGCCTTGGCGCACAGTCGCTGATCGCAGACATCATTGCCGGCGTGTTCATCATTTTTGAAAATGAATACAGCGTGGGCGAGATCGTGTCCATTGATGATTTTCGCGGCACCGTTGCGGAGATCGGCATCCGTGCCACCAAGATCCTCGATATGGCGGGCAACATCAAGATCATCAACAACTCCGACATCAAAAATGTCGTGAACCTCTCGCGGGAGCTGTCGCTGGCCGTGGTGGACTGTGAATTCCCCTATGATGTGCCGCTGGAAGTGGTGGAAAAACTGCTCAAAGACAACCTTGAGAACTTCGGCGAGCGCATCCCCGCCATTGTGGAAGGCCCGTTTTACAAGGGCGTTTCGGGCTATGGCGCAAGCAATGTGGCCGTCAAACTCGTGGCAAAATGTTCGGAAGAAGACCGCTATCAGGTGCAGCGCGACCTGCTCAGAGAATACCGCCAGCTGTTCGTGGCCAACGGCATCGACATCAGCTATGACCAGGTCGTGATCAACCAGCCCGCCAAAAGCACGCTGAAGGCATCCAAAAAGACCAAGGCAGAAGCGGCGGCCTTTGTGGAAGCGCAGAAAGCGGCCTCCGAAGGCATGGAAGAACAACCGCGCTGAAGCATGCCGCCATTGCCCGCCGCGCCATCCTGCGTGAATGGATGGAATAAGCATGTGGGGGAGGCCTTTTTGAAAAAAGGCCTCC
>CAMGGT010000120.1 GCA_946055715.1 uncultured Clostridia bacterium
AGTTTTTGAGAGGGGGTGTGGGGGAGGGCCTTTTTTCAAAAAGGCCTCACCCACAGGATACAACAGGATACGATCAATTTACCGATCATGACGCGCGGGGCGCGGCATGATCCGGCATGCGATTTACGCAATATCAAAGGCGTTTGGGGCGGGATTTGAAGAGGATGGCGGCCAGGTAGCCGAACACCAGCGCAGCGGTGGTGCCGATTGCGGCCGCGGTGAGCGGGCCGGAGAGAATGCCGAGCGCTCCTTTTTCGTCCACGGCTTTTTTGACGCCTTCGGCAATGTTGCCGCCAAATCCGACCAGCGGCACAGACGCCCCTGCACCGGCAAAAGAAAACAGCGGCTGATACAGTCCCAGCGCCCCCAGCAACACGCCGGTGCAGACATACAGCACCAGGATCCGTGCGGGGGTCATGCTGGTCAGGTCGATGAGCAGCTGTGCGATCACGCAAAAGGCGCCGCCCACCAGAAACGCATACAAAAACGACAGAAAAATATCCATATTCATACCTCATTCTTTGGTTGCACACGGCCGTCTGCAGGGCAAAACGGTCAATTGAGAGGCCTATTGCCCCGCATACACGGAAAAAAATGCATAGTGTCCGCACAATGGCATCCGGGCGCGGGTTGCCGTGCGCCTTTGTACACATGCAGACAAAACGGCAAACTTGTGCCGGATTTCCGGCACGGTCGGCCGGTCTTGTTCGCCCGGGTGTTACGGGCGGTGGGTCAAGGCCACCACGGGGGAGATACCGGCGATGTTGCCGCCCTGTTGCAGGGAGGAAGGGGACATCAGCGCGCCTGTGGCCATAAACAGCACGCGGCGCAACTCGCCCCCTTTGATCTTCGGCATAAAGTGGGCGGCCAGCACAGAGGCAGAGCATCCGCACCCGGAAGCACCGGCATGCACGTCCTGTTTGCCATAGTCATACAGCAGTTTTCCACAGTCAAAATGCCTGTCTCGGATAAAAACCCCCTCCTTTTCCAGCAATTCATAGAGGATAGAGGAACCCTCTTTGGCCAGATCGCCCGTGATGATGGCGTCATAATCGGCCGCCCGTTCATTGCGTTGTGTCAGATAGCACAGCAGACTGTCGGCGGCGGCGGGCGCCATGGCCGCCCCCATGTTGGAGGCATCGCGGATGCCGCTGTCCACAATGCGCCCGGGCATGACGGCCTCCACCGCCACCGGCGTCTGTTCCCGCCCCAGTAAGAAGCCGCCGCCCGCCGTGGCCGTCCACTGGGCGGTGGGAGAACGCTGGGAACCGTATTCCAGCGGTGTGCGGTATTGCCGCTCGGCGGCACAGAAGTGCGAGGTGGTGATTACAGTGGCATACGATACACCGCCCGGCACCGACAGGGCAAGAGAAGCCAACAGCAACCCCTCACCGCAGGTCGAGCAGGCACCATACAGTCCCAGATAGGGTATGCCATAGGGCATCAGCCCCTCGCTTGTGGCCACGCATTGGTTCTGCAGGTCGCCCGCAAACAGCATGTCCACCCGGCGGTGGTCAAAATCCGCCTTTTTCATCAGCAGTGAAAAGACCACGCCCGCCAACTTGCCCTCGGCGTGTTCCCATGTGTCGGCCCCGAACTTGTCGCCGGGGTCGTGAAAGTCAAATTCCGCTCCCAGCGGTCCGTTGGCTTCCTCACCGCCCACGGCCGACGCGCAGGCCAAAACGGAGGGCGGGTCGGTAAATACGGTGATCTTGCGATGATTCATCATTTTTCTCCCTTCCTCACATCACGCCAAACATGTGCAGCAGCCAGTAAATCAGCCCCCACAGCACCCCGGACAGGGTGCCGAACAGCAGCACAGGCCCCGCTACCGTAAAGATCTTTGCCCCCACGCCCAAAACAAGACCTTCGCTTTTGCAGTCGATGGCGGGGGAGACCACCGCGTTGGCAAACCCGGTGACGGGCACCAGCGTCCCCGCGCCGGCATATTTGCCGACATAGTCAAAGATGCCCAGCCCCGTCAGCAGAGCCGAGCAGAAGACGAGGCACACCGTGGCGGTGGCTGCGGCGTCCTTTGTCTCCATGCCCAGGTGCGAGAATAAAAGCAAAAGCCCCTCTCCCACGGCGCAGATGGCGCCGCCTACCCAAAAAGCGCGGAGAAGATTTTTGAGCAGGGGGGAAGAAGGGGCGTGTTTTTTCACATAATCAGCATACTGTTTCTGATCCATCATACCCTTTTCCTGCCGCACGGCAGACTGAATTTCGGCCTTGCGCCGGAGGTGCGGCACATCACATGGGTAGTTTGTGGGATTAGTTTTGAAAATATACTTGATTTTCAAAAGAACATGGGTTATAATAAAGCCGTAGGCGCATAGTTATTTATATAAAATAGTAGAAAATACATGTATATGTCCGATTCCCCGAGGTGAAAAATGGATGGTCAGATCAAAGCGCAACTCATGGATGAGGCCGCCATGCGCCGTGCGGTCGTCCGCATTGCCCATGAGATATTAGAGCGGCAAAAGGGCGCACAGAACCTTGTGCTGGTGGGCATCCGCCGCCGTGGCTACCCGCTGGCCTGCCGCATTGCGGAAGCCATCTTTCAGATCGAGGGTGTGCGCGTCCCGGTCGGGGCGTTGGACATCACTTTTTACAGAGACGATCTGTCCCACGCGGAGGATCAGCCGCGGCTTCGCTGCACGGACCTTCCCGTCTCCGTCACAGACAAAACGGTGATTTTAGTGGATGATGTCATCTATACCGGCCGCACCGTGCGCGCCGCCATCGATGCCCTGTTTGATCTCGGCCGCCCGGGGGCCGTCCGCCTTGCGGTCATGATCGACCGCGGCCTGCGGGAACTGCCCTTCAAGGCAGACTTTGTGGGCAAGAATATTCCCACCTCCCACAGCGAGCTTGTCTGCGTCAATGTCAAAGACATCGACGGAGAAGACAGCGTCACCATAAGACAAAGGCAGCCGTGATCCTGCTCAATTCTCCCAAAGGGTCATATCCCGTCAGATCATCCCATCATACAGCGCCATCGGCAGCAATGCCGCCGGCAGCCGAAGATCCGCATCGACAAAAAATTTCCCCCGCAGAAGGCAGAGCAAAGCACGGGTGCCCCCGCACCGGGGCAGCAGAGGTAAAGCCACCGTACACACAGGCACACCCGCTCTTCAAACAGCAGTCGGGAGAGAAATGCACCCAAAAGGAGCAAAAAACACAGAAAGCCGAGATTCAACTGCAAAAACAGTCGGCGCCACGCGCGCTGTGACATAGATCAGCCCCCTTTTTTCATGCTTTTCTCAACAATATCTCAAAATTCTGCAGAATGCAATCTGTCCCCGCGACAGTAAGGAGAAACGATGGACGAAAAAAAGATGAACGAAATTGACGCGCCGACAGCCGAGCCAACGCCCTCTGCCGCCACCGCTGTCTCACCGGAGACATCTTTTACCGTTGACTATCGGTACACGGGCATCTACCATCCCGACAAAACGGAGGCGGCCGCGCCGGCAGAACCGGTTGCTGCCCCGCCTGTGGCCGAACCCGGCGTGATCGCCTACTCCGAGGCCGCCGGCGAGATGAGGGCACCCGAGGTCACTTTGCCCGAAGAGGAACCGGTTCACCCGCAGACCGACCGCTTTGCACGGGAGGATGACGAAACGGTCATTCCCACCGAGCCGGAGACCCCGCTGTATGCCGAGGTGGCGGAACGCCCCTGCGAGACGGCGACCGAGTCGGTGTCTGCCGTTGCGGCCGAAACCAAACCGCAAAAAACCCGCGTTTCCGGCTTTGCCGTCATGTCCTTTTTGTGCGGGCTGGCCGCGCTGCTGTCCTCCTGGTTGGGGTACGCGGGCGCTTTGATGTCCATTGTCGGCCTGGCATTTGTGGCGGTGTCCGTGCGGCGCGATCCCAGCAAAAAGATGCGCGTCTTTGCGATCCTGGGCTTGATCGTGTGCCTTGTGGCACTTGTGGTCAGCGGCGCTTTTATTGCCGTGCGCTGGCTGCCCGGTCTGGACTTGTCCTTCTTGCCTGACACAACCGCTTTTCTCGGCTGAGCCCCTCGCCTTCTTGCGATACATGGTATGTCGGCCACTTGCAAACGCCCCGTTGCCGGCCTCTGCTCTTTCATTGATCAGATCTTTTTCGCGCGGCAAGTGCGGGCGTGGCATCAAAACAAAAACGCCAATTTTCCCTTCTTTTGTTGAATGAATCCTTCTTTTGCGGCAAACGCGGGCGTTTTCTGAAATGAAGCACCCTTGTTTACCCCGTTCTCCCACCACATCAGCCGTTGCAGGCGCACCGCGCCCGCAACGGCTTTTTGTATGCACAGAGCGCAACCGCCCTGCGGCGGGTTGCGCAATGAAATTCGCCTTCGGCGAGTGAAATGGGCCGCTGTCGGCAAATGAAATACCTGCGGTATGAAATTTCGCCTGACGGCGAAGTGAAAGATTGTTTTGGGATGGGATAAGCCGATATTTTGGGAGAACGGTAGGGCGGGGGCTTGCTCCCGCCGCAAAAATAGAGAAACATGCCTCATTTTTGCTTCGGTTTTGTTG
>CAMGGT010000121.1 GCA_946055715.1 uncultured Clostridia bacterium
TATGGCTTTTCGGCCGAGGTCTGCTCGGAGGGCAAATACGGCCTTGCCCATGTGCCGGGCGGCCCAAACAGCATCGGCATTTTCGGTCACCTGGATGTGGTGCCCGTCACCGACGGCTGGATCCTCAACCCGCCTTTTGAGCCCGCTGAGCACGACGGCTGTCTTGTCGGCCGCGGCATTCACGATAACAAGGCCGGCATCATCATGTCGCTGTACGCTCTGCGTGCCGCGCGCGAACTCGGCCTGCCCATGCAGTGCGCCGTGGAGGTCTTTCTGGGGGCCAATGAAGAGACGGGTATGCAGGACATTGCGGCCTTCGCGGCCGAACAGCCCATGCCCACCGTCTCCCTCGTGCCGGACAACGAATACCCCATCTGCCTCGGCGAAAAAGGCATCTGCCATCTGTGGGCGCGCGCAGGCCGCCCGTTTGAGACGGTGTGCTCCATCGAGGGGGGCGTGGCCGTCAATGTGATCTTGGACAAGGTCACCGCCATCCTCAAAGACAAAGAGGGACTTTTTGACCGTCTGCGCGGCTACTGCCGCGACAGCTCCGTGTATGAGCTGGCAAGAACAGAGCAGGGCATTACGCTGGTCGCCCACGGCGTCACCGCCCACGGCAGTGCGCCCGAGGGCTCTGACAATGCGCTGAAGCGCCTGCTGCGCGCCCTCACCGCCTGCCCCGAGATCGGGGCATCCGACCGCAACCTCCTCTCTGCCGTGCGCACATGGCTGGAGGATGACTATGGCCATCCGTTCGGCATTGCGGCAGAGGATGCCTGCTTTGGCCCCACCACCGCAACCAACGGCATGGTGCGGACAGCAGACAGTCGGCTGGAACTCTCGTTTGACATCCGCTATGGCACTACCCTCTCTGCCGGAGAGGTAGAAAAGAAGGTGCATGCCGCCATTCGCCGCGCCGGGTTTGAGGTCTTTGACCAAAACAACCGCCCCGGCTTTGCCATCCCGGAGGACGAGCCGGACGCCGTGGCGCTCATCGAGGCCTACAGACAGGTCTCCGGCAAGACAGACAGCCGCATCATGTACAGCGGCGGCGGCACCTATGCCCGCCACCTGCGCCACGCCTTCAGCTGTGGCTGTGAGGCCCCCTATCTGCACCGCGACCTGCACCTGCCGCAGGGGCATGGCGGTCTGCACCAGTCGGATGAGAGCATTTCGATCGACGGCCTGCTTGAAAGCGTCAAGTTGTTTACCGTCATGCTGCTGGACCTGGATGCCACCTACGAAAACCGCTGATCCTGCCCCTTTTTGCCGGGCGGCAAAAAGCAAGCTGCCTTTTTGACGATTTGCAGACAATTGCACCAAAAATCACGCTGATTTTTGGTGCATTTTTTTGTTGCAAACGGCCGTATTTTATCTTATAATGTATTTGTGGAAAGATGCGATGATTTTAGAAGATCAGTCATAATTCTGTCAAAAATGATTCAAAATTGAGAAATAATAAAGGAGAAATTACCATGCGTCAGAATCAGTATGTCAATGCCTGGATCCGCGAAATGGCCGACATGACCCGCCCGGACAAGATCGTCTGGATCGACGGCTCGGACGAACAGGCAGAAGCCCTGCGTGCAGAGGCCTGCTCCACCGGCGAGATGATCAAACTCAATCAGGAGCTGCTCCCCGGCTGCTATCTGCACCGCAGTGCAGTCAACGACGTGGCCCGTGTGGAGGGCAGAACCTTTATCTGCACCCCCACCAAAGAAGAGGCCGGCAACATCAATAACTGGATGGACCCCGCCGAATGCTATGCCAAACTCTCCGAGATCTACAAGGGTTCGATGGTCGGCCGCACCATGTATGTCATCCCCTACAGCATGGGTGTGCCCGGCAGCCCCTTCTCCAAGATCGGCGTGGAACTGACAGACTCCATTTATGTGGTGCTCAGCATGCTCATCATGACCCGCGTGGGTGAAGCTGTTATGGAAGCACTGGCCGACAGCCCCGATTTTATCAAGGGCCTGCACGCCAAGGCAGACCTGGATGAAGAAAAGAGATACATCTGCCACTTCCCGCAGGATAACACCATCTGGTCTGTCAACTCCGGCTACGGCGGCAACGTTCTGCTGGGCAAAAAGTGCTTTGCCCTCCGCATTGCCTCCTACCTCGGCCGCAAAGAGGGGTGGATGGCCGAACATATGCTCATCCTGGGCATTCAGTTCCCGTCGGGAGATGTCAAGTACATCTGCGCCGCCTTCCCCTCTGCCTGCGGCAAAACCAACCTGGCCATGCTCATCCCGCCCGAATACTATGCAAAGCAGGGCTATAAGGTGTGGTGCGTCGGCGACGACATCAGCTGGCTGCGCCCGGGACCGGACGGCCGCCTGTATGCCATCAACCCCGAAAACGGCTTCTTCGGCGTTGCCCCCGGCACCAATGCCCACTCCAACCCCAACGCCCTGGCCTCCACGCGCAAGAACACCATCTTCACCAATGTGGCTTACGACATCGACCAAAACACCGTCTGGTGGGAAGGCCTGGACAAGAACCCGCCCAAGCACGCCCTGAACTGGAAGGGCGAACCCTGGGATGCCGCCGACGGCACCAAGGGCGCACACCCCAACTCCCGCTTTACCGCCCCCGCCAAGAACTGCCCCGTCATCTCCGACCAGTTCGAGAATCCCAACGGTGTGCCGATTTCCGCCATTGTGTTCGGCGGCCGCCGCGCCAAGACCGCTCCGCTGGTCTATCAGTCCTTTGACTGGAACCACGGCACCTTTGTCGGTTCCATCATGGCTTCCGAGACAACTGCCGCCGCCTCCGGTGCTGTGGGCGTTGTCCGCCGCGATCCCATGGCCATGCGTCCCTTCGTCGGGTACAACATGGGCGACTATTTTGCCCACTGGCTTGAGATGGGTCACCTCATCAAAAACAAACCCCTCATCTTCCATGTCAACTGGTTCCGCACCGATGACGAGGGTCACTTCATCTGGCCGGGCTTTGGCGACAACATGCGCGTGCTGATGTGGATCCTGCGCCGCTGTGAAGGAAAGGTCGATGCCCGCACCAGCGCCATTGGCTATCTGCCGTATGCCAAGGACATCGAGGTAGAGGGTCTGTCTGTCGGTACCGACACCGTGGAAGACCTGCTGACCGTCGACAAGGCGTCCTGGCTTGAAGATGTCGATAACATCGAGGACTTCTACGCCCAGATCGGCGACTCTGTTCCCGCAGAGCTGCACGCCCAGCTTGACGCTCTCAAACAGCGCCTCTCCGATATGTAATTTTCTCTGCCGAGCCGCACACCGTGCGGCTCATGCATATTCAGAAAGCAAAAAGGGGCTGTTGCAAATGCAAAAACGCATTTGCAACAGCCGAAAAACTAAGCAAACACCAAAACCGTTGCTATGGCATTTGCATCAGCAACGGTTTTTCTCTTTTTTGTTATGGGTGCGGATGCCGCCTTCGGCAAATTTCACTTGCCGAAGGCGAATATCATTGTGCAACCGTCGAGCGGTTGCACCTCGTGGGACTGCAAAGCAGTCGATGAGGAGAACTCTCTTTTATGCCTCCCTCCGGGAGGGAGGGGGACCGCGAAGCGGTGGAAGGAGCCCGCGGGCACAAAAGCAGAATATAAACCATTGTTGCGGCCGTATATGGAATCCATCCCTACGAAAAGCAAGACAAAACGGCGGGAGCAAGCCCCCGCCCTACCGTATTGCGATACAATTTGTAAAAGCCAAGCAACCGAAAGTCAACTCACAGTATGGCGTCCGGGTCCAGCGTGGGAATTTCCGCCTGCCGTCTCGGCCGGCGTTTCAGCAGGTCATAGACATAATGGCGGCAACAGGCATCGGTCGGCTTTTCTTTTTTGCACTTCGTGCAATAGACCGTTTCGGGATATTCATCATCGGGCGTGTCTTTTGCCCATTCGCAGTTCAGGCAACAGCGCGTCCAGTCCTCATTGTTTTTGCTTTTGATTCGAAACATGGCACTCTCCTCCCAGACGTATTTTATCACGCGCCCCCGCCGCTGTCAATCCCGCCTGCACACCGGAAACCCAAGTTTTCTCCGGTTTTGTTGTATTGTTTTGTCGAAAAAGAAAAGGCTACCGCAAGTTTTGGCTTGCGATAGCCCAATCGGATTAGGTTTTAAACTGCGAACTCGTAAGTGGTCGTTACCGTTGAGTCAGCCGTTTGATAGGTAATGACTATCTTGTTTAATGCTGTTTTCGTATATTCAACTGTGACTTTCATGTTCTGAACATTTACCGTCGAACCGTAAAAACTTGAAGGTGAGTCTACATCCGCAGACAAGGAATTGCCTTGCGTAGTCACATTCTTGAAATTGCTTTCAGCAAAACTAAAATTACCTTTCAACTCGTCGTATGAAGGAAGGGTTACTCCTTCACCATCCAACTCGGCTACTTTACCATCAACGATTCTTGCATATCCTGTGTGATTGGTTTTATATTCGGGAGATATTCCTGTGAGATCTCCGTTCGAGGGCAAGATATTCAACTGCTCTACGCTGTAACTTACATTACTCTGCGTTAGTGT
>CAMGGT010000122.1 GCA_946055715.1 uncultured Clostridia bacterium
CGGAGAGAGCAGCAGGGTCTTGACATCCACCACGCCGATGAGATGTCGGTTGTTGTCTGTGACATAGCAGGTATAGACGCTCTCTTTGTCATAGGCGTCGCGGCGGATGGTCTCAAAGGCCTGCTCCACCGTCATGCCGCCGTGCAGGCGCACATATTCCGTGGTCATGATGCCGCCGGCGCTGTCCGGGTCGTATTTGAGCAATTCGTTGATCTCGCGGCGGTTTTCCGGCGTGGAGAGTGCGAGGATGCGCCGCGCGACGGAGGCCGGCATTTCCTCGATCATATCCACCGTATCGTCCAGATACAGTTCCTGCAATACATCGTGCAATTCACGGTCGGTAAAGGAAACGATCAGCTTTTCCTGCAGGTCGGGCGACATTTCGGCAAAGGCGTCGGCCGCCAGTTCTTTGGGCAGGATGCGGTAGACGGTGGCAAGCATCTCCTCCGGAAATTCCTCAAACAACTCTGCAATGTCTGCCCCCTCCATGCGGGACAGGGCGGCGCGCAGGTCGCCGATCTTTCTGTCGGCAAGCAGTTCTGCCACTGCTTCTTTTGTCAGTTTTTCTTCCATTCTTTCAGCTCCTTTTTTGCGTTTGGGCAAAAAGAAAACACCGGACAGAACCGGTGCGGCCGAAAGGATCCAAACGGGCGCCGGTCTGGCTTATGTATTCAGTTTGCCGCAGTCAATGTGGCATATACATAAATGATAACCGTCAGCGTCCATACGACGATCTCCCTTCTGCGGCAGAGCACCGCCTGCCGCCATCATCATTATACGCCGGGTGGGGGTGTCTGTCAATTCTTTTTTCCCTTTTTATACGCTTCTATACTGCATTTTTTGCGTAAATTCCCCTTGCCGGGCACTGCTTCGTCTGTTTTCTCAATGTGCCTTTTTTCTCATTTTTTGCGACCGATAAAAGGAGGATATGATGTCTCAACCGATCAAACTGCTTGTCAGTGCCTGCCTTCTGGGCTGTCCCTGCCGTTATGACGGCAAAAGTTGCCCTTCCGATGCCGTATCGGCGTTGGAAGAGGCGGTGGAGTGGGTGCCCGTTTGTCCGGAGGTGTTGGGCGGCCTGCCCACGCCGCGAGTTCCTTGTGAGAGGCAAAAAGAGGGGGGTATTCTCTCAAAAGACGATTTTTGGCGCACGAAAGAGTATGAGGCGGGTGCCAATGCCGCCCTTTTGCTGGCCAAAGAGAACGGTTGCCGTGCCGCCCTGCTCAAAGAGCGCAGCCCTTCCTGCGGCGTCCATCTGATCTATGACGGCAGTTTTTCCGGGCGGACCATTCCCGGCATGGGACTGACGGCCGAAAAACTGCATGCGGCGGGCATTGCGGTCTTCTCGGAGCAGGATCTGCCCGGGCGAATGCAGGAACTGCTCTCTGCCGCCTCCCCGGAGGGAGAACCACGCCCGTGAACAAGAAGGCATTTTTCCGTGACCTTCTGTGGGCGCATGGGCCGCAAACAAGCCGTCACCGCGTATGCCGCTTGCAGAAAAACGGCGATGATCCCCCCAGAAAAGCGGCGGCACTCTTGCAACTGCCGCAAAACCGTGTTACAATAGCATTGTACAGTCGCCCTCGCTTTGCCTGTGCCAAGCCGGGGCAGAATATACATCACCGAAAAGAGGAATGACCAATGAATATGGATACAACCAAGCTGGCGCAACTGCTCTTTCCCCAACCGCTGAAAACGCCGGAGGAGTGGGAGGCCATCTATCCCCCGCGCAATCTGCCGGAGGGGGCAGTCGTCACCCGCATGGCACCAAGCCCCACGGGCTTTGTTCACCTGGGCAATGTGGTGCAGGGGCTGACCAGCGAGCGCATGGCGCACCAGACCGGAGGCGTGCTGTTTCTGCGCATTGAAGACACGGACGCCAAGCGGGAAGTGCCGGGCGCGGTGGAAGTGCTGATCAACTCCCTTGCCCATTACAACATCAAGTTTGACGAGGGCGCGACCATCGACGGAGACGCGGGTCATTACGGCCCCTACCGTCAGCGTCAGCGCGCCCCCATCTACCACACCTATGCCAAATGGCTGGTGGAGCAAGGCAAGGCCTATCCCTGCTTCTGCACCGAGGAGGAACTGACCGCCATGCGCGCCCGTCAGGAAGCCGAGAAGGCCAACTTCGGCTACTATGGCAAATGGGCGGTCTGGCGCGACAGAGACCTTGACGCGATCGAAGCCGAACTTAAAAAAGGCACCCCGTGGGTGCTGCGCTTCCGCTCGGAGGGTTCTATTGCCAACAAGATCAAATTCACCGACCTGCTCAAAGGGCCGATGGAGATCACCGAGAACGACATTGACCATGTTCTGCTCAAATCCGACGGCATCCCCACCTATCACTTTGCGCACGCGGTGGACGACCACCTGATGCGAACCACCCATGTGGTGCGGGGGGACGAGTGGCTCTCCACCCTGCCCTTTCACATTCAGCTGTTTCAGGCGCTGGGCTTCCGTCTGCCAAAATATCTGCACATCGGGCCGTTGCAGAAGATGGACGGCGACTCCAAACGCAAGCTCTCCAAGCGCAAAGACCCGGAGGCGGCGCTGACCTACTACCGTGCTGTGGGCTATCCTGTGGCCTCTGTGTATGAGTATCTGCTCAACATCCTCAATTCCGGCTTTGAAGACTGGCGCCGCGCCAACCCGGACGCGCCCGCCGACAGCTTTGTCTTTTCTGCCAAGAAAATGAACCCGGCCGGTTCTCTGTTTGACGAGGCAAAACTCCGCGACACCTCCAAAAATGTCATCTCCCGCATGACCGCCGAGCAGGTCTATGACGAAACGCTGGCCTGGGCAAAGGAAAACAGCGCAGATTTTGCCGCCCTGCTCGCCGGAGACCCCGACACCGCCCTGCGCGCGCTGGCCATCGGCCGCGGCGGAAAAAAGCCCCGCAAGGACATTGCCGTCTGGTCGGAGGTGCAGGACTATATGGGCTATCTCTATGACGAGCTGTTTGGCTATACGGATGAATTTCCGCCGGCAATGAACAAAACCGACGCCAAGCAAGCCATGCTGGCCTTTGCCGCCGTATATGACCCGGCCGACGACAACACCCTGTGGTTTGACAAGCTCAAAGAAATCGCACAGTCCATGGGCTACGCCACCGACATGAAGGCCTTCCGCGCCGCCCCCGAACAGTATCCGGGCAGTGTGGCCGACATCAGCGCCTGCATCCGCTATGCCATCACGGGGCGGCTGAATTCCCCCGATCTGTGCGAACTCATGCGCATTCTCGGCCATGGGCGGTCGGTCAAACGCCTGACAGACTGCGCCGAAACACTTTGAGTCTGCCTTTCGCCCTCTCTTCGGTGTCTGCCGCCTTTCGCTGTGCCGACCGCACGCAAAGGATGTATGCAGACCGACGGGCAGCCATGCCGTAAAATGCAACGGGTGCGGGTGGCATGCCGACATACAAGCAAGCGCTGCCACGAAAAACGGAGTTTGCCCTTGACGCGCCCCGCATGCGGCACAGAGCCGGCAGGAAGCACTCATTTTTCTTCTTTGTCTCACTTATGTGCCTTTTGAGGCAAAAAACGCACGGGGTTTTCCGCTTTTGCGGAGGATCCCGTGCGTTTTGATTGTGCCTGAAGGTGACAGTTCAGGCGTTTGATCGCGTGCAGTTCAAGGTCAAGCCCATGTAAAAAATCGTTTGATGCGCGAAATGCCGGGGGCGCAGATCGTGTTGTCTTATGCATTCAGACGGCGTGCAGAAGAAGAGGCAACAGTCGTCAGTCGGCAGACAGCAGGTCGGTTTTGGCCGCTTCTTTGAAGGCGGAAGGGGTCTGCCCCACCAGTTGCAGAAACACGCGGTCAAAGGTGCGCACAGACCCGAAGCCGCAATGGCGCGCCACCGTTGCCATCGGCAGGCCGGTGCGGCGCAACAGGTCCATGGCCTCCTCAATGCGGTAACTGTCCACATAGGTAGTGAAATGCATGTGGACGGAGGCACGGAAAAAGCGGGACAAATAGTGCCGCTCATAGCCGATCTTATCGGCCAGCAGGGTCATGGAAATGGGGGGTTTGTACCGCTCTTCCACATAGGCGACGATCTCTTCCAACAGAAGAAGCTTACTGTTTTTTTGTACCATGGGCATACCGCGGAAAAACCGTGCCAAGGCCGTGTAGAGCGTGCCGCGCAATGCCAGCAAGTCTGCCGGAACGGTGACGGGGGCGCGGCGATGGCTCTTTTTGCGGGGTGGTTCGGGCACGCAAAGAACCGGGGCGGCTTCCGCTGCCGACAATCCCTTCAAAAGGGCCGTCGCTTCCTCCTCGGGAAGTGAAAAGACGGTGTGAAGGGGCTGCCTGTCTCCGATGAGCATGCCGAAGTCGGGCAACAATTCCGGC
>CAMGGT010000123.1 GCA_946055715.1 uncultured Clostridia bacterium
AATCCCCCTGCAAAACGCGAGTATGTGCGGTCATCCGTCTGTCCTCCTTACAGTCTCTCCGCGCTGCGCAGTTTGGCACTGCGGGAACGCGGATTGTCTTGCAGCTCTTGTTCGGTGGGAAGAATGGGCTTTTTGTTGATAAGAGAGATGCGTGGCTTTTTGCCGCATACACATACGGGGAAGCTGTGCGGGCAGGTACATCCGGCGGCAAGGTCGGCATATGTTTCTTTGACGATCCTGTCTTCCAGCGAATGGAAGGTGATGACGGCAATGCGTCCGGTGCTTGCCATGCCGTCCACAGCAGCGCGGATGGCGGGCTCTATGGCATCCAGTTCGCGGTTGACTTCAATGCGGATGGCCTGGAAGGTGCGCTTGGCGGGGTGCGGCCCCCCCTCTCTTGCGGCGGCCGGGATGGCGCCTTTGATGATGGCGGCCAGTTCCACCGTGCCGGAGATGGGTTTGGTTTGCCTTGCCGATACAATGGCGGCAGCGATCCTCGCCGCAAATTTTTCTTCTCCATAGACGGAGATGATGCGTTTCAGTTCGCTTTCTGTATAGCCGTTGACGACATCATAGGCAGAGAGATCCTGCGTGGGGTCCATGCGCATGTCGATTCTGGCATCGTGCTGGTAAGAAAAGCCGCGCTCCGGCGTGTCAAATTGCGGGGAAGAGCAACCCAGGTCCATCAGCACACCCCCAAGATCGGTGATATTCTGTTCTTTGAGGATGTCTTCCAGTTGCGAAAAGTTGGAATGAACGAAGGTCACACGGTCCCCGAAGGCAACAAGTCGGCGTCGGGCGGCGTCCAGCGCGTTGGTATCCCGGTCGATGCAGATGAGGCGGCTGTTTGGCCCCATGCGCTTGGCGATCTGAAACGAGTGACTTCCCGAGCCGGTGGTGCAGTCCACATAGGTGAATCCGTCTCTGATGCAGAGGCCTTCGATGCATTCATGCAAAAGTACGGAGACGTGCTGAAAATTGGTGTTATCCATGGTCATATCCTTACATATAAGGGTAGGGAAAGCGGATCACAGGCCGATGGTTGCCAGCAGATCGCGGATCTCTTCCATGTTTCCGGGGTCGCTTTCCTTCGCCCACAGCTCTTCAGACCAGATCTCCACATGGTTGCCCACGCCTACGATCACAGCTGTTTTGTCAATGTGCGCGTGTTCGATCAAGGCAGGGGGCAAGCCGATGCGGCCGTTGCTGTCCGGGTAGGCGTCCAGCATTTGCGAAAAGAAGAATTTGCGCAACTTGCTGACCTTGGAATCGGGCAATTTGGAGATCTTTTCGCTGATGGCGTCGATCTCTTCTCTGGTATATACGCCAAGGCAGGCCTCGTTCATCTGGCGGGTGATGTAAAAGTGTTCGCCCAGATCTTCGCGCATTTTGGCAGGGATAAAAACGCGGTTTTTGGCATCAAGGGTGTGTTTGTATTCCCCAACGAAGAGCATAAACGCGGCCTCCTTTCGTTCTGATGATCCACACAGATGGTTCTAATGTGGGATGAAGCGACATTTTATGTAATTTTGCGTAATTTCGCCCCACCATGAACTCATTATAAACGATTCAAATCCATTTTGCAACCCCTTTTGAAAAAAATTTTTCTGTTTTGCTTCATGGCATATTTTTTGCCGCAGATACAGACAAATGCAAAAATGTGTGATATACTATAAAAGATAAAGAAGGAAAAGAAGGTATATTGGTATGTTTTCCTTTTTGCAGCATAAAAAAGCCGCGCAGAAAGTGCGCGACCTTCACGGCATGGCCATCCGCTATGTGACCGAGCGGCGGGATGACAACGACGATGTGGTGGGGCGGGGCGGCTCGCTGTCTGTCAGAGACGACCAACTGCTCGTCTTTTCATCCGGCGACATCATATTCCGCGCGCCTGTTGCAGAGGTGAAGGCAAGCGACCTTCTTTCGGGAGACGGCGTGGTGATCGAAGGACCGGACATGACGCATGGCGGTCGTGTGCGCCGCATCGTCGCCTACTATGTCTATCACCGTAAATGAGAGGAACACAGATGCACACAGAGTATACGACCGCCATGATCCTTGCGGGCGGCTCCGGCACACGCATGGGAGAAGGCGTGACACCCAAACAGTTGATGATGTTGGGGGGCAAAACAGTTCTGGAGCATACCCTTGCCGCGTTTTCGGAAAGCGGTTGCGTTTCCTTTTATGTCATCGTCACCCGCCACGCAGATCTTGCCGCCATGCGGGACATTTGCCAAAGGGTACTACCTGCCGGTGCGTTTGCCTTGGCAGAGGGGGGTGCCACCCGCATGGCTTCCGCCGCGGCGGGGCTTTTGCTTGTGCCAACGCAAACAGACTACATTGCCATTCATGACTGTGCCCGCTGTGCCGTCTCCCCCGCCCATATCCTTTCGGTGCTTGCGGCCGCACGCCAAAGCGGCGCCGCCACCTCTGCTTGCCGGATGACCGACACCGTCAAACAGACCGACGGGCAAGGGCTCATATGCGGCACCCTTCCGCGGGAGTGCCTTGTGCGCGTGCAAACACCTCAGATCTTCTCCTTCGGACTATACCGTCGGGCGTTTGCACAGGCCATGGCCGAGGGTGTGGATGCCACCGACGACAATATGTTGATCGAGCGGTTGGGTCGCACCGTCACCCCCGTGTTTGGCACACAGGACAATCCAAAACTCACCTACCCAAACGACCTGCCGTATATGGCATGGCTTTTGTCACAAAGAAAGGGAGAGCCAAACATGAGGATCGGACACGGATATGATGTACACCGCCTTGTATCGGGGCGCCGCTTGATCTTAGGCGGGGTGAACATCCCGCACGAAAAGGGGCTTGACGGCCATTCGGACGCGGATGTGCTTGTCCATGCCGTCATGGATGCGCTTTTGGGCGCGGCCGGTATGCCGGACATCGGGCACCTGTTTCCCGATACGGACGATGCCTATCTCAATGCCGACAGCTTACGCCTGCTCCGGGAGGTGGGCAGACGGCTGGCAGAAGAGGGCTACGCGGTTGCGAACATCGATGCCACGCTGGTGGCGCAGGCACCGAAGCTGGCGCCGTATCTGCCCGAAATGAAAAAAAAGATCGCCGCGGCACTTGGCCTTGGCGATCATGTAGTGAACGTGAAAGCGACAACCGAAGAACATCTCGGATTTACCGGTGCAGGAGAGGGTATTGCCGCGCACGCCGTATGCCTGCTCTCCGGCGGTACAGCAGGGAGATGATCTCCCGCTGTACCGATGAGCAAAGGAGATGCGTGAGCGGGGCAATAACATCCTGACTTTTGTACTTCGGCACGCATTTCACATTTGCGTAGTCGTTTACCGTCCTGCGCAAAGGCGTTTCGTGCGCCCCTACTATTATGATATGGGGGCCGCCTCTTTTTGCCACTCTTACAGGCACATTTTGCACCATTTCAAAAGGAGACCTATCATGAACAAAAAGATTGCCCCCTCTCTGCTCTCCGCTGATTTCGGCCGGCTTTTTGAGGAAGTGTCCGACATCGAACAGGCGGGCGCCGACTATCTTCATCTGGACATCATGGACGGTGTATTCGTACCCAACATCAGCTTTGGACTGCCGGTGGTCAAGGCCTTGCGGGCGCACACAAACATGATCTTTGATGTACATCTGATGATCGTGCAACCGCAAAAATACATTGCCCGCTTCAAAGACGCGGGGGCAGACCTCATCACATTCCATCTGGAAGCATCGGATGACCCGGCGCAGACCCTGCGGGATATTCGTTCACTTGGCGTAAGGGCGGGCATTTCCATCAAGCCGGGCACGCCGGCAGAAGCGCTGTTTCCGCTTTTACCGCTTTGTGACCTGGTGCTTGTGATGACGGTAGAGCCGGGCTTTGGCGGCCAGAAGTTAATGGAAGAGACACTTGACAAACTGACGGTTCTGCGCCGCGAGATCTTGCGCCAGGGGCTTTCGGTCGAGCTGGAAGCAGACGGCGGCATCAACGCCGCCAACGCCCACATCGTTTTTGCCGCGGGTGCAGATACCGTCGTTGCCGGTACCGCCGTGTTCGGCGCAGCAGACCGTGCGGAGGCAATTGCCGCCCTGCGCTCTTGATAAAACGCCGGGCTTCTTGCCCGCTATTGGTCATCTGTACGCAAGCGCAAAGGACTGTCACTAAAACCCCATACATCTTTGCAACTTTCGTCATTTTTTCTTTGCCCCAACTATCGACAAAGAAAAAAGGGCTGCCACTCTGCATATTGCCGGCATATGCAACAACTCTTTGACTGAATTGATAGAATCCTGCGCCGATAGCCAGATCATTGCCTCCCTCCGGGAGGGAGGGGGACCACGAAGTGGTGGAAGGAGCAAGCGGG
>CAMGGT010000124.1 GCA_946055715.1 uncultured Clostridia bacterium
CGCTTCCTTTTCTGCTTGTATCGGGTCGATCATATACTGCTTGACCACATAATAACCCGTATATGTGCCCATAAACGAAGCGTGGGAGAAGAATATCATCAACGGCATGGCGACGGCAAGCGGCAACAGCAACCCTGTGCCGGACATCAAGAGCAGCACTTCCAGCGCGATCATCAGCAAAATGCCGAGCGTGGCCATAATGTTGCGCTTCCAGCCCAACAGCGCAAAGATAAAGGCGTTTTTGATGATCTTGGTCAGCTTCATGTCAAAGGTGACAAGTTGCAGATACAGGTAAAAGCGCATAAATGTGAACAGAACCAACAGAATGATGTTCATCCACAGCAACACCGAGGTGAAATAGTTATCGCTGCTTGCAAGCATTGCATAGATGTTGTAAGGAATCAAAAACAGAAGGGCGGCATCTATGATCCCCAGCGGCAGTGCCTGCTTCCAGTTGCGTTTGACGGCATACCAGAAGTCCGACCAGGCAAAGACGGGCTCTCCCATAACGAGGTTGCGCAGCAGATAGGTACATCCTGCGTTGACACAGCCGAAGGTGAGTAATGTCAGCGCACTCAACCCCCAGAACACATAGGTAAGTGGGGTGTTGGCCAATGAGGAAGTCTGCTGCGCCATCAGCGTATACACCGCAAGGTCAGAGGATGTAGTCACTCCTGCCGCAGTATAAATGCCGTTTTGTACAGAAAAAGTGTCGGACAGGGGAGAGAAGTAGGTGATTTTTGTATATCCGGCCAATGTCAGGATCAGAAAGATGAGAAAAAAGTTGCCCAAGACATAGAGGATATTGACAGACAGCAATTTGCCAAAAGACAGCCGGTATCGGTAAAAAAAGCCCTTTAGTCCGGTGGATGTGACAACATCGCTTGCATTCACGCCTTTTCCGTCCCGGTTCAGGTCGAAGAGACGGAAGCGCTTTTTCTGTTGATTGCTCAAAACGATTTCCCCCACTTTATCAGTATCATGGTTATCATAACACATCAGCGGTGGTATTACAAGTTGAAAATGTAAAGATTTCCGCCTTTTGCGCATATCATGTCCAAAGCCGCCTGCATGTGTGCGAATGGCGCATACCCGGCCAGCACGGCGCATAGATTGATACAGACAATCCTGCGAAATGGAAAGGAACGGGTATACAGTCATGAAAAAAGCGCTCTCATTCTTTCTGCTTCTGGTGCTGCTTGTGCAGTGTATGACATTTTCTGCCTTTGCCTCCGAGGAAGGGACAGATGCCGCATCTCCGGATGCGGTGGCAACATCGGGGGACCTGAACATCAAGGCCGCATCGGCCGTGCTGATGGAAGCCAAGACCGGCAAGATCCTTTATACGCAAAACGCCGAGTTGGCTTTGCCTCCCGCATCGGTGACCAAGGTGATGACGCTGCTTTTGGTGGCGGAAGCCATCGATGAGGGCAAGATTGCCGCGACGGACATGGTGACTGTCAGCGAGTATGCGGCGTCCATGGGCGGTTCTCAGGTCTTTTTGGAAGCGGGGGAGCAATTCACCGTGGAGGAACTGATCAAATGCACGGTCATTGCCAGTGCCAACGATGCCGCCGTGGCGTTGGCGGAGTTCACCTGCGGAAGCGAAAGCGCGTTTGTCACCGCTATGAATGAACGCGCGGCGTCGCTTGGCTTGACTGCCTCCGTGTTTGAAAATGTCACCGGGCTGGACGACACCACCCAAAACCATGTCATGTCCGCTTTGGATATTGCCATCATCAGTCGCCATCTCATCTGCCATCCCATCGTCATGAAATATACCTCCACATGGATGGACAGTTTTCGGAACGGCGCCTTCACGCTGACCAATACCAACCGTTTGATCCGTTTTTATCCCGGCGCCACCGGGTTAAAAACCGGCTCCACGGCAAAGGCAAAATTCTGCCTAAGCGCAACGGCAGAGCGGGATGGCATGACCCTGGTCGCGGTGGTGATGGGGGCGGAGACGCGCGATGTTCGCAATGCCGAGACCATGCGTTTGCTGGACTTTGGCTTTGCCAACTATGCGCTGTTCACGGCAGAGCCATCTTCGATGGGAGAGGTGAAGGTCACCTGCGGCGTAAAGGATTCGCTTGCCTGTGAGAGAGAAGGGTTTTATGCCGTGGTGAAGAAGGGCGAGACCAAAAAAGTCCAGCAGAATGTATCGCTACCGTCTTCTGTCAAGGCCGCCGTGCAAAAGGGAGACGAAGTGGGGCGCATTGCCTATACGCTGAACGGCCAAGAACTGGGATCTGCTGCGATCGTGGCATCCGAGACGGTGGAACGGATCACTTTTTTTGAACTGTTTGAAAAATTGTTGTATACTTTTTTGCATCTTGCGTAAAAAAGCGCGCAAGGCAGTTGAAAAATGAAGAAAACGGTAGTATAATAGTGGTATAAGGATGGTATTGACGAACTATGACACTTACACTCAATGAGAAATTTATCGGAAACAGTTGTTCGGAGGCACAGATCGCGGCACTGGCCCCCGAAGCGGAAAATGCATTTCGCCGCGTACTTGAAAGAACCGGCAGAGGTGCCGATTTTCTCGGATGGGTCGATCTGCCCGTCAAATTCGACAGGGAAGAGTTCGCACGCATAAAAGCGGCCGCCCAAAAGATCCGCGGCATGTGCGACATCTTTGTGGTGCTGGGCATCGGCGGCTCTTACCTTGGTGCCAGAGCGGCGGTTGAATTTGTCAGATCCCCGCTGTATAATGCGCTGCCGCATGACGGCCCGGACATCTATTTTGCCGGAAATACGATCAGCCCCTCGGCTCTGTGCGAATTGCTGACCATCTGCAAGGGCAAAGACATCTGTGTCAATGTCATCAGCAAATCCGGCACCACGACGGAGACAGCTGTGGCCTTCCGTGTTTTTCGCAGATTGCTGGTGGAAAAATACGGCGAGCAGGGCGCACGGGAGCGCATCTTTGCCACCACAGACAAGGCGCGCGGCACGCTGAAAGCTTCCTCTGACCGGGAAGGATATCAGACGTTTGTCATTCCCGACGATGTGGGCGGCCGTTATTCGGTCTTGACCGCCGTAGGACTTTTGCCCATTGCCGTTGCCGGCATTTCCATCGACGACATGATGCAGGGCGCGGCCGATGCGCGCGCTGCCTATCAGACCCCCGACATCCGCGCAAACACCGCCATGCGCTATGCCGCCATCCGCCAATTGATGTATCGCGGCGGCAAGAAAGTGGAGATGCTTGTGGGGTATGACCCCTACCTGCAGATGACGGCCGAATGGTGGAAACAGCTTTTTGGCGAAAGCGAGGGCAAAGAAAACAAGGGCCTGCTCCCGCATTCCGTCATTTACACCACAGATCTGCACTCCATGGGGCAGTATTTGCAGCAGGGAGAGCGCCTGATGTTTGAAACGGTCTTGCAGGTAAACGACCAAGATCATGCTTACAAGATCCCCGACGATCCCACTGCGGGCGACGGTCTTGACTATCTGTGCGGAAGAGAACTGGCAGATGTCAACCATACCGCCATGCTGGGCACCCTGTTTGCCCATTCGGACGGCGATGTGCCCAACCTGGTCATCGAAGTCTCTGAGCGGTCTGCCTATTCTTTCGGCTATCTTGTGTATTTCTTTGAGATGGCATGTGCCTGCTCCGGCTATATGCTGGGGGTGAACCCTTTTGACCAGCCCGGCGTTGAATCTTATAAAAAGAATATGTTTGCCTTACTGGGCAAGCCCGGCTATGAAGAATTGCGCCAAACCCTGAGTGAGCGCATGAAATAATGGCACTCCGGTGCCACTGCGCCGTTTTTCGACGCGGTGACGTCTTATGATTAGATAAAAAATGAAAGGAAGATTCAGAGATGAAACTTATTATTGGTGTCAGAGGAACGGGAAAAACCAAACAATTGGTCGACCTGGTCAACCAGTCTGCAAACGAAAGCAAGGGGGCGGTCATCTGCATCGAAAAAGGCAACAAACTGAATTTCGATGTTACATACAAGGCCCGCTTGATCGATGCTACAAAATACGGCATTGACGATGCCCACAAGTTGCTCGGTTTTGTGGCGGGTATCTCTGCCAGCAATCATGACATCACCCATCTCTTTATCGACAGCGCGCTGAAGATCTGCGACAGCAATATTGATGCGCTGGGCGATATTCTGTCTGCGCTGGACGAATTGGCGACCATGGGTGAGTATGAATGCACATTGACCGTTTCTGCCGACCCGTCGGCCTGCCCCGAATCCTTTAAAAAATACCTGTAATGCCCTGAACCCGACCGGAGGTGAAAAGCGCAGAAGTGCGCTTTTCACCTCTTTTTTTCTCTGACATAAAATGATAGCGAGA
>CAMGGT010000125.1 GCA_946055715.1 uncultured Clostridia bacterium
GCCATCATCACCGCTGACCACGGCAACGCAGATGAAATGTATGAAACAGACAAAAAGACCGGCATGATCAAAACCGACAAAGAGGGCAACCCCAAGCCCAAAACCAGCCACACCCTGCGCCCCGTGCCCTGTATCTTCTATGACAACACCGAAGCCAAGAAGGCCTATACCGTCAAAGAGGATAAAGGCGCCTTCGGTCTGTCGGATGTTGCCGCCACGGTCGTGAATCTGCTGGGGTATGAAGCCCCCGCTGTCTGGGACGACTCCCTCATTTCCGTTGACTGAACCGATACTTTGCATCGCAAAATGGCCGTATGCCCGCCTATTTCTGCGGGCATACGGCCGCCCTTTTCTTTCTACGCCGATTTTGCGTTGCTTTTGACCGCATCTTTCTTTCGCACCGCATCCGACCGAGTCCACGCTTTTCCGCCTGACAATGTACCGGCTCCTTTCATCGGGCATGACCTGCCGCAGCAGAGGGGCATCGCCTCGGCCATCCTCATCGCACGCACGCTTTACTTCGTGTATTTGAAACACCCACCTTTTTCATTTTTTGCAAAAAAGACACATCCTTTTTACTTTTTACTCATAGTTACCACTATTTTTGGCCATGATTTTTGGATATGATAAGCCATGATAAAACAGTTCTTACCCACGCACCGTCAGCGCGGCGCGATACGGCGATTTCCGTGCGGAAAAGCCACGGTTTACGGTCTGTCATCACTCACCGTTGCTTTTGATGCAGACAAAATTCAGACACAAGAAAAAGGAAGGGAATTGTATGAAAAACACCGCTCGTTTGCTGGTTTTGCTCCTGCTCACAATTTGCCTGATGCTGCCACTCGTCTCCTGCGTGAGCATCACGCCCTCCGGCCGGTCCACAAATGCCAATGCCTATGATGTTGCCGTCGCGCAGGGATATACCGGCACGGTGGACGAGTGGCTGGCCTCTCTCAAAGGAGACTCTGCCTATGACATCTGGCTGAAACAGGGCAACACCGGCTCAGAAGCCGATTTTCTGGCTTCGCTTTCCACCACCATCAACCAGTATAATGTCACGGTCGAGGGACAGGACAGCGAAACGGTCCCGTCAAAAGCATTGCTTTCGGTCGTTTCGGTGTATGCGTCTTTTATGAAAACATACACCATCCGCACGGGCTACTACCGCACAGAACAGCGGCAGACCACCTACAGTGCCGCAGGGTCGGGGGTCATCTACCGCATGGATAAGATGGCGGGAGATGCCTATGTCATCACCAACTATCATGTTGTCTACGACAAAGAGAACGAAACCACCGAATCGGGCGTCAGCGCCGACATCAAGCTGTATCTGTATGGCATGGAATATGAAAAGTATGCCATCCCCGCCACCTATGTTGGCGGCTCCATGTACTATGATATCGCGGTGTTGAAGGTCTCCGACAGCGATATTCTGCGCACCTCCGCCGCAATGGAAGCAGAACTTTTGCCCGAAGAGGAGAACATCACCGTCGGGCGCAAGGCCATTGCCGTCGGCAATCCGGAGGCCTTGGGCATCTCTGCCACCTCGGGCATCATCTGTGTGGATTCGGAATATATCAACATGACAGCCGCAGACGGTTCCACGGTCGTTTCCATGCGGGTGCTGCGCATCGACACCGCCATCAACTCCGGCAACAGTGGCGGCGGCCTGTTTGATTCTGCCGGCCGCCTGATCGGCATCACCAACGCCAAGATCGTGGATACCTCAACCGAAAACATTGCCTATGCCATCCCCGTCCGTGTGGCCGAGCGGGTGGCAGACAATATCATCGACTACTGCGCAGACGGCACTTGCCAAAATGTGCGCCGCTGTATGCTGGGTGTGACGGTGGGCGCGGCCGCCTCCACCGCATCCTACGACCCCGAAACCAACACGGTGGCCATCATGGAAACAGTGACGGTAAGCGAAGTGTCTGCCGACGGTGCCATGAACGGCAAATTGCAGGCAGGCGATGTGATCGTCTCGCTCTCCATTGACAACAGGACATATGAGGTCAACCGCACCTTCATGCTCATAGATGCCATGCTCACCGCAAGAGTGGGCGACACGGTCACCTTCCACCTCCTGCGGAACGGAGAAGCGCAGAATGTCACCGTCACTGTCACCGAGGGGATGCTGACCGATTATTGACCCGGTCGCCCCCCGGAAGTGAGGGGGCAACCGCTTGTGCCGCCCGGCCGCAAAATGCAGACGCGGCCGGCGGTGCCTCTCTCTTTTCGCCCTGCTTTCACCATGATCTTCTCTGCAAGAACCATACACCATACCGCGCTGTTCCCCTCGGCTGCCCGCATATCCGATGCCCGCGACCGGGGGTTTTTGAAAAAGCAGACGCATTTGGCTTCTGCGCCGTCCTCTTTTTCCCTCTCTGCTTTGCGCCCACTCCCCCCGCTTGCAAACGGTTTGCGGCGGCGGTCGGAGCGGGGCATGACCGCGCGCGTTTTTCCAATTATTTCTTTGAAAACTCACTTTACATCGGCCGCCTGCCTATGATATAATCAAGTATAAAATGCTATATAGAAACGACAGGTTGGCAGCAATGAAAAAGACAGGATTCGACAACGAAAAATATCTGGAAATGCAGTCTGCCCGCATCAGAGAGCGCATCGCTCTTTTCGGCGGCAAGCTGTATCTGGAATTCGGCGGAAAACTCTTTGACGATTTTCACGCCGCGCGGGTGCTTCCGGGATTTGCCCCCGACAGCAAGATCCGCATGCTCTGCAAACTCAGCGATACTGCCGAGATCGTCATCGCCGTGCATGCCGGCGACATCGAAAAAAACAAGGTCAGGGGTGACCTCGGCATCACCTACGACCAGGACGTGCTGCGCCTGATTGACGCATTCCGCGGTTTTGGCCTGTATGTGGGCAGCGTTGTGCTCACCCGCTTTGAGGGGCAGAGCGGGGCGGTGGCCTTCCAGCGTCGGCTGGAGTCACTGGGCGTCCGTGTCTATCGCCACTATAAGATCCCCGGCTACCCGTCGGATGTGAACCGCATCGTCAGCGAAGAGGGGTTCGGCCGCAACGAATACATAGAAACCACACGCCCCCTTGTCGTTGTCACCGCTCCCGGTCCGGGCAGCGGCAAAATGGCCACATGTCTGAGCCAGCTCTACCACGACAGCATCCGCGGCATCCGTTCCGGCTATGCCAAATTCGAGACCTTCCCCATCTGGAACCTGCCGCTCAAACATACGGTCAATGTCGCCTACGAGGCGGCCACGGCCGACCTGGATGATGTCAATGTCATCGATCCTTTCCACCTTGAGGCCTACGGAGAGGCCACCGTCAACTATAACCGGGACGTGGAGATCTTTCCCGTGCTGCACGCTGTGTTCGAGCGCATCGGTCAACCCGCGCTGTACCGTTCTCCCACCGACATGGGGGTAAACATGGCCGGCTATTGCATCACGGATGACGAGGCCGTGCGCTATGCGGCGCGTCTGGAGGTCATCCGGCGCTATTACGCCGCGCAGGTCAGCGCCAGAAAGGGGCTGACCGACGGCACGGATGCAGAGCGCATCAAGCTGCTTATGGACGGCGCGGGCATTTCCGTCGGAGAGCGTGCCGTCATCGCCATCGCCAACGAAAAGGCAGAGCAGACAGGCATGCCCGCCGCCGCGCTGGAACTGCCCGACGGTCGCATCGTCACGGGCAAAACATCCGACCTTCTGGGGGCTACTTCGGCCATGTTGCTCAACGGCCTCAAAGCGCTTGCCGGCATCCCGGACGAGACGCACCTCATCTCCCCGCAGATCATCATGCCCATCCAGAACCTCAAGGTCAACCACCTTGGCAATCACAACCCCCGCCTGCACACAGACGAGGTGCTGGTGGCACTCTCCATCTGCGCCGCCACAGACAAAACTGCCCGCCTCGCTATGGAACAGCTGAAAAACCTGCGGTGTTGTGAGGTCCACTCGTCCGTCATTCTCTCACAAGTGGATGAGGGCGTGATGCGCAAGCTGGGCATCAACCTCACCTGCGAACCGCGCTATCAGACCAAAAAGCTCTATCACGGCTGATCCTCTCCCCCTCTCCCCCACAACCGAAAGGAGTATGTATGAAATTGTCCAAAAAGACCTGGGGCATCATTATCCGCTCTGCCATCGCCGTTGTGATCGTGGCGGTCATCACGGTGCTGATCGTGTTGCTCGCACGCGGCGGCGACAGCAGCAAAACCTCCGAATCTGCCGTTTCGCGCGGGACGCTTTCCAGTACCATTTCGGCTTCCGGCATCGTCAAGGAGATCAAATACTCCACCGACATTCCGCTGGCCGCCCTCATCTATGAGGTAGA
>CAMGGT010000126.1 GCA_946055715.1 uncultured Clostridia bacterium
AAAAGCATGGCGGATGAAACGTAAAGAAATACTTGAACGGGATAAATATTGTCAGAGATGTTGGATTAAATTTGGAATTGTAAACTGCCTTTTTTAAGCTCACAATGCTGAATACTGTACTGAATTCGCTGTAGGAGTACACATCCTTGTTGGCAAACACATTGTCGTTGGCAATAGTGAGTACCAGAAAATTTTGACGTTTGTACTTTCCTTTCAGTTTGAGTTCCACTATCCGAGGTGTCATCTTGATATCTCTTGTATTGGCCATCCGGTTTGTTCATGGAGTAGACATGCACGGCGTTGACGCCGTTGGCAAACAGGTCGATGATCTGCTGAGACGCGTAGATGATGCCCGCCTGCTTCATGGCGGCGGGGTCGTCTCCGTATCGGTCCACAATGCGAACAACCGGCTGGGGCAACGCAGTGCCGGAGATGGCGCAGATCCGCCGTATCTGCTTCGCGGCGGTGACGGGCATCACGCCCGCCACCACGGGAATGGTGACACCTGCCCGTTGCAGACGCCAGAGAAAATTGTACAGGATGTGGTTGTCAAAAAACATCTGTGTGACCAAAAACTCACACCCTGCCTCCATTTTCAGACGCAGACTCTCGATGTCTTTTTGGCTGTTCTGACTTTCGGGGTGAGATTCGGGATAGCAGGCCCCGCCAATGCAGAAATCGCCTCTGCGCGCCACCTCCCGCATCAGATGCGAGGCGTGAGAAAAGCAGAGGGTGGAAGGGTCATATCCCGCCGGGATGTCCCCCCGAAGGGCGAGTATATTCTCCACACCCTTTTGGTGCAGAACATCCAGCTGCGCTTCGACCTGCTCCCGCGTGGCGGAAATGCAGGTGAGATGTGCCAGCGGCGTCACTCCCATGGTCAGCAGGCGGCCGGCCACTTCGGCGGTATAGCCCGCGGTGGTGCCTCCCGCGCCGTAGGTGACGCTCATATAGGCAGGAGAAAGGCGGGCGATCTGCTCTGCCGCGCCCATGACGGAGGCAAAGCTGTCATCCGTTTTGGGCGGAAAGATCTCAAAGGAAAGGTGGGGACGGCCGTCCCGCAGAAGGGCAGAAATTTTCATATGATTGTCTCCTCATGTGTCGGCTGTGTGCCATCCTGCGTGAAGCGGTGAATGAAAGCATGCACCAGCGTGATGGCCTGCGCGGTATAGTCGCCGCCGGAATCAAGCCAGATGATGTCGCTGTCACGGCGGAACCAGGTCTGCTGGCGTTTGGCAAAACGGCGGATCTCCGTCAGCAATTGTGTGCGATAGTCTTCGTAGGCAGCATATTCTCCCTGCACATAGCGTGCCGTATAGCGGTATTCCAGCCCGAGCCGATCGAGGAATTCGGGGGAGACGCCACGGTCAAGCAGCCCCTTGACCTCGTCGATCATGCCCGCCCGGATGCGCATATCCAGCCGCTTTTCGATGCGGTCATACAGCACTTCTCTGTCCCAGGTCAGCCCCAGTTGCAGGGTGGTATAGCGGGGGTGACATTCGTTTTCGGCCGGAGCACCCGCACGCAGTTTTTCCAGGATGCGCACAAGACGGCGGATGCTGATCTGCGGGTCGCTTGCGTTGACGCCATAGGCGGCGATGGCCGCCACAAGCTCCGCGCGCGGGCGCGCTTCCATCTCGCGGCGGAAGTCCTCATCCGGAAGAACATCCACCAGGCGGTAGCCGGAGGTGACGGCGCGCGCATACAGCCCCGTGCCGCCCACCAGAAAGGGCAGTTTTCCGCGGGAGAGAATGCCATCGATGGCCTCGTAGGCCATGGGCTGATACTCCGCCACGGAAAAGGGCGTGCCGGGGTCAATGATATCCAGCAGATGATGGGGCACGCCGCGGCATTCCTCGGCAGTGACTTTGCCGGTGCCGAGGTCCAACCCGCGGTATACCTGGCGGGAGTCGGCCGAGACGACCTCCCCGCCGAAATGTTCGGCAAGGTCGATGCCCAGCCCGCTCTTGCCGGATGCGGTGGTGCCCACCACAGAAATCAGAATGGGTTGCATAGCTTGTCCTTTACAGGTCGACCGCGCGCCGCCCGGCGGCACACGGCATGACAAATGACTTTGATACTGTATTTTATCATATTCGGGCGGCGGGCGCAAGTTTTTTTGGCGAAAAGAAAGCGGCCGTCGAAGAGGGAGTGCCGTTTGGGGCTGCCTGATCTCTTTTCGGCCTTGCCCTGTGACAAAAGTTGCTTGTCCCGATGTCTTTGCGCCGGCTTTCGTTTTTTGCGACTGCGCGGGCAGGGCTTCCCGATGGCAGGGGGGCTTTTGCGCTTGAAAAAACGAAACGCCGCGCCCACACGAATCACTGTCATGCAGGTGCGGCGTTGGATATTCAGAAAAACCGGAAACACCCGCGACGGATGTGCCGCGTTATTTCTTCGCAAAGATCTGCTCCAAAGAGGAGAGGGCGTTTCTGGCATCCGAGATGACGACCACCCTATCCCCCGTCCGGATGACAGAGTCGCCGTTGGGAATGATGGCGGTGCCGCCACGGATGATGCAGGCGATCAACAGATCCTTTTTTATGCGGAAGGCGGGAGATCTCAGCGGAATGTCGCTGAACGCAAAGCCCTGCGGCACTTCAAACTCCACGGCCTCTGCCCTGTTTTCGGCGATCCGATGCAGGCGGAGGATGCGGTTTGCGCCCTTTTGACCGACGGAGAGCTCGCGGGCGATCATCCGTATTTTTTCTGCCGTGATCTCACTTTCAGAGACCCGCATACCCATGTCGATGCGTTTGAGCATGCCGCCGAACGCATCGTCATTGATCTTGACCACAACATTCTTGTTACCCAAAGAGAAGGCAAACATGTCCACAATCAGGTTGGTTCTGTCATCCCCCGTCATCAGAAGGCAGGCGTCCGCCGTGCTGAGGCCTGATTCGATCAGCGTCTGCGCATTTTCTGCATTGCCGTACATCACTTCCGCCGTAGGGAGCAGGTCGTTGAGTTTGAGGCAGTTTTCTTTGTCAAAGTCCAGGATCTTCAGCCGATATTCCTTTTCTGTCAGCAGTTTGGCCAGATAATAGCCGGTGGTGCCGCAGCCCACCATCAGGCATTCTTTGGTCTTTTTGCCGGCATATCCCAGTTTTCTGGCGATCTTGCCAAATGTCTTCTGGGTGGAGACGATCTCCACCCGGTCGCCGCTCCGCAGGCGGAAATCGCCGCCGGGGATCACCAGCGCCTTGCCCCGCAAAACAGTCACTACCAGAAAATTGGCTTCGGGCAATGCAACGCGGATCTCCCACAGAGAGCGGTCAACAAACGAATCATTGTCTCTGACGAGCAACTCAAACAGGATCACATCGTTGCCCCAGACAGATTTTTCCTTAACTTCAAAGGGAAAGCGGAGCCCCTCGGCGATGTATTTGGCCGTTTCCAGTTCGGGATTGAGGATCATATCAACGCCGCACATCCGTGCCATATCGGCCGTGCCCGTGTCGGCCTCGTGGGCGGTCACGGCGGCCATGGTATACCCTGCCCCGCATGCTTTGGCCTGCATACAGCAGAGCATATTGACCTCGTCGCTGCCCGTGATGGCCACCACCAGGTCTGTTGTCTGCACACCAGCGCGCATCAGCACATTCTTTGCGGTGCCGATGCCGGCCACACCGTTGGCATCATGTCTGTCGGTAAACGCGCTGACCGCTTTGACATCGGTGTCGACCACCGTCACATCGTGTCCTTCGTCTGCCAGCATGGCGGCAACGGCAGAACCGCGCCTGCCCAATCCGATGACGAGAATTTTCATACATTCACCTCTCTGTTCCGTTTCTGTCGGCTTTCTTTGTGCTGCTCGATGGCACGATATACCCGTTTGACCGTCAGCCCCTGCACCAATATGGTGAAGAAGACGGTGATGTATGTGACCGTGAGAAATGCGTCAAAGACTGACTTTTCCAGGATCTCTGCCGTGCCAAGCACCATGGCAAGCGAAAGCCCGCCCCGCATGGCCGCCCATGTCATCAGGCACGAGAACTCCCCCACCGTATATCGGCCGGGCAGATGCCTGCGCCCCGCGGCAAAGGCCGACAGGGCCACCCCGGAAAACCGGGCGACCAGCCCCACAAGCACGGCGCAGAGGGCAAGCGGCAAAAAGCCGACGGTCGGCTCTTCCGAAAGAAGCAGTATGCAGATCAGGGCGAAGATCAGGGCGTTTAACACATTGTCTATCATGTCCCAGAAGTCGGCATATTGGTTTTCTGCATCCACCACGGCCAGCTTGGCAGACATTTTGTCGCGCCGGTACGAAAAATACATGCCGCAGATCACAGAGGCGATCAC
>CAMGGT010000127.1 GCA_946055715.1 uncultured Clostridia bacterium
GAAGAACCGCCCGCGCATGTGCTGTTCATCCTGGCCACCACAGAACTGCAAAAACTGCCCGCCACCATCATCTCCCGCTGTCAGCGGTTTGACTTCCGCCGCATTGCCACAAATGTGCTGATGGACAGACTGGCCTATGTGGCAGAGCAGGAACACATCCCGCTTACCGAGTCGGGCGCGCGGGTCATTGCCCGCACGGCGCAGGGGGGCATGAGGGATGCCATCAGTCTGCTGGAACTTTGCGCCTCTGCAGCAAAAGAGATCACCGAAGAGACCGTCATCGCCCTCTTGGGCGGCGGCAGTCGTACCGATGTCTATGACATGGTGCGCGCCATTTCGCAAAAGGATTATGAGCGTATCTTTTCGCTTCTGTCCCGCACGGTCATGTCGGGGGCAGACCTGGGGGCATACTGGCAGTCGCTGTGCGATGTCTACCGCGACATGCTGGTGACGGCGGTGCTGCCCGGCGAGGGGGCGCAGGCCTACCTGGACCTGACGGACCGCGAATATGCGGAGCTTTCCGAAATGGCCGCCGCGTTTACCCGTCCGGTCCTGCTCTACCATTCAAGATTGCTGGAAACAACGGCCCAGACCCTGCAAAAGCCGGGTATTTCCAAGCGCTCTGCCATAGAACTGACACTGACCCGCATGTGCGACCCCAAACTCTCAAAGGATGCGGACGCACTGCTTGTGCGCATCGAAGGACTTGAAAAAGAGGTTGCCCGCCTGCGGGCAGGGGTGGCAACCCCGCCTCCCGCAGCCCCCTCCGCCACGCCTTCCGGCACGGCAGATACAGAAAAGCCCGCCCCCAAACCCCAACAGGTGCCCCCGAAAGCGCAACCGGCCGCGTCCGCCTCGCCTGCCGCGCCCGCGGCGCGCGAGATACTGCGCCCCGTCAAGGGCTGGCGGGATGTGCTTTCGACCTTCGAAACGGTCAAGCCCTCGTTTATGCCGGTGCTTCGCACGGCGCGCGCCTCTCTCACCCCTTCCGGCCAGCTTTCGCTTGCGGTGCGCGGAGACATTATGGGGCGCATGCTGGAAAAGGACGAAAGCACGCTCAAACTTCTGCTCACCTTCGTCTGTGAAGCAGACCCGGATTGCCGCGCCGAGCTGGGCGTGCGGTTCGAGCCGCCCGAAGCGGGCGACGGACCCGCCCCCTTTTCCTTCTGATCCTTTGTACCCGTTCACTTCACTTTTCTCACAACAGAAAGGAATATCACAATGAAAGTCAGACTTCCCAACAACGGTATGGGCAACATGCAGGAAATGCTCCGCCAGGCCCAGCAGATGCAGCAGGACATGGAGAACAAGCGTGCGGAGCTGGATGCCGCGGAATATGAGACGGCCGCCGGCGGCGGTGCCGTGCGTGTGAAGATCACCGGCAAACGCCAGATCGTCTCGCTTGAGATCGAGCCGGAGCTGGTCGACCCCGAGGATGTGGAGACCCTGCAGGACATTATCACTGCCGCCGTCAATGAGGCCATCCGCAAAGTGGACGAGACAGAAGCCGAAGAGATGGGCAAGATCACCGGACCCATGAGCGCCCTGGGCGGCATGGGCGGTCTTGGCGGCATGCCGGGGATGTTCTGATGGCCGACTATATCACACCGTTGCAACAACTCATCGAGCAGTTTCGTAAATTACCCGGCGTGGGCAGTAAGACCGCTGTGCGCATGGCCTTTTCGGTGCTGCACCTGCCCAAAGAAGAGATACAGGCATTTTCCGACGCGCTTCTTGCCGTGCGGGACGGCATACACACCTGCCGCATCTGTTGCAATCTCACAGAGGGCGACATCTGCGAGTTCTGCGCGGATGACCGCCGCGACCGCACCACCGTTTGTGTGGTGGAGGATGTGCGTGACATCATGGCCATTGAGCGTGTGCGGGACTACCGCGGGCTGTACCATGTGCTGGGCGGGGTTCTGTCGCCCATGAACGGCATCGGCCCCGAACATCTGCACATCAAAGAATTGCTTGACCGCCTCTCCGACGATACCGTCAAGGAAGTGATCGTGGCCACCAACCCCAGCGTGGAAGGTGAGGCCACCGCCATGTATCTGGCGCGCCTGCTTCGCCCATTGTCCCTTAAGGTCACACGGCTGGCCTACGGCATCCCCGTCGGAGGCGAACTGGAATATGCGGATGAATTCACCCTGCGCCGCGCCATCCAAGGGCGCAGTGTCATTTGAGGAAGCATAGAATGGCACAAAAGAAGTCAAATGCCGGCCGCAGCAGATCCGGCTCGCGCAACACCACAGCCGCCCGCAAAGCAGGCAGACAGGTCGCCCGCGCCGCGCGCCGTTCGCCGGTGATCGCAGTCGTGTGCGTGGTCTTGTTTGCCATTGCGCTTGCCGTGTGGTATTTTGGCGGTTGCATGCCGGGCAGCACCACGACCACCACCGCCCCCAAGGTCGTGGACGGCACAGTGGAAGTACATATGATCGATGTCGGTCAAGGAGATGCCATCCTTGTCCGCACGGGCGGCGGGGATATGCTCATCGACACGGGCGACCGCACAAACGACAGCAAGACCGCGCTTGTCAACTACCTTTCTGCCTCTCATGTGACAGAACTTGAATGGTTGGTGCTCACCCACCCGGATGCCGACCACATCGGCGGCGCGGTCAAGGTGTTTGAGACCTGCACCGTCAAACGGGTGTTGCTCTCGGACCATGTCAACACCAGTCAGACCTATATCAATACCATCGAGGCCATCCTCGAAAGCGAAGCAGAAGTCTTTCTGATCGAAACGGATGATCATCGCGTCACAAACGAGGATGTCACAGCCACGATCTGGTGCGCGGGACAGGTGTTTTCGCTGGGGGATGCCGACTTCAAAGTCCTCGGCCCCATCAATACGCCCACCATCAACAACAATGCCAGCGTCGTCATGCGCATGACCTATGGTGCCTCCTCCATTCTCTTTACCGGTGATATGGAAGACGAAGGCAACAACGAGATCGGCGATGTGCTGGCGGCCTATGGCAGTGAGTTGCGCTCGGATATTCTCAAGGTCGGCCACCACGGTTCTGTCAATGCCAACAGCGCTGCCCTGATCGACGCCGTCTCTCCCACCATCGCGCTCATCAGTTGTGGGGAAGGGAACAGCTACGGCCACCCGCACAGTCAGACGCTGACCCTCCTTGAGGCGGCAGGCGCGGAGATCCACCGCACCGACCTCGAGGGCAGCATCGTCTACCGCACAAACGGCACCGCCTGGACAAGGGTGGGAAGTGATGCCGTATACCTGTGGGGCATCGACCGGCACACCCTTCTGTGCGCGTGGGTTCCCGCCCGAGCATGGGTGTATTGACGGCCAGCAGCCAATTGATGAATACAGAAGCGCCCCGCACGGTCTGTCGTGCGGGGCGCTTTGCATCGTCTATCTCTTGTTATGCGTCATACATCTTGTATTTCAGCCGCAGATTGTCGGCGATCATGGCAATGAACTCGCTGTTGGTGGGTTTGCCGCGGCTGTTCTGCACCGTATAGCCGAAGTAGGAATTCAGCGTGTCAATGTCGCCTCTGTCCCACGCCACCTCGATGGCATGGCGGATGGCGCGTTCCACGCGGGAAGTGGTCGTGTCGTACTTCTTGGCCACGGTGGGATACAGCACCTTGGTGACGGAATTGATGATGTCGCTGTCTTCGATGGTCAGCAGGATGGCGGTGCGCAGATACTGATAGCCCTTGATGTGCGCGGGAACACCGATCTGATGGATGATCTTGGTCACCTGCGTTTCAATGTCCGGCGCGGCGATCGCCCGACCGGATTGGGTGGAATGGCGTACGCGGCGGCTCTTGGCCAGCGCGTCTATGTGCTGGGCCAGCGATTGCGCGTCAAAGGGCTTCAGGACGCACAGGTCTGCGCCGGCATTGGTGGCTTCCATAAAGATCTGGGGGTTATTGACCATAGACATCAGAAGAAAAGCGGGCTTCAGATCCGGCGCATAACTAATCTTGGCGGCCTGGCGGATCAGCCCGATGCCGTCAATTTTGGAAAGCCACAGATCCACCGTCACCACATCGGGATGAATACGGGCGATCTTGGCCAGTGCCTCTTCACCATTGGCGGCTTCCTCCACGCTGTGGGGCCCGCAATCTGCCAGTTGTGCGCGCAACTGCGCCCGGATGTCGGGGTTCTCGTCGGCAATGAGCACTTTTACTGTTTTTTCCATGATTTTTGTCTCCTTTTCTTGTAAAAATGGTAAAATTTGCATTTCTTGATTGCATTTTAGCATATATTTCCAATTTTTGCAAGTCGAAATATCCCTAAATGATACATAA
>CAMGGT010000128.1 GCA_946055715.1 uncultured Clostridia bacterium
AGGAGATGCCGGCCACAGGGGCCTTGATGGGCACGCCGGCGTCCATCAGCGCCAGCGTGGAGCCGCAGACAGAGCCCTGGGAGGTGGAACCGTTGGAGGACACGACCTCGGAGACCAGGCGGATGGCATACGGGAACTCTTCAACAGAGGGCAGAACCGGCACAAGCGAGCGTTCTGCCAGTGCGCCGTGGCCGATCTCGCGGCGGCCGGGACTGCGGACGGCCTTGGCCTCGCCGACCGAATAGCCGGGCATATTGTAGTGGTGCATATAGCGTTTGGAGTCTTCGTCATCCAGGCCGTCCAGCCGCTGTGCATCGCTGATGGGACCGAGAGTGGCCACGGTCAGCACCTGGGTCTGGCCGCGGGTGAAGAGGCCGCTGCCGTGTGTGCGAGGCAGGATGCCCACCTCGGCGGCCAGGGGACGGATCTGGTCCATGCGGCGGCCGTCCACGCGCTTTTTGTCTTCGATCAGCCAGCGGCGGACGATCTTCTTCTGGATCTTATAGACAAGCTCTTCCAGCTGGAGGGCAATGTCGGGATATTTTTCCTGATAGTCGGCGACGATGCGCTCGCGGATGGGCTGCATGCGGTCGTCGCGCACATTCTTGTCGTCGGTGTCAAGGGCGTACATAACATCCTTTTCCACCGCGGCAAAGATCTCGTCAAACATATCGTGGTCCAGCTCGCCCGAGGGATAGCTGAACTTGGGCTTGCCGATCTGTGCCACAATGTCGTCAATGAAGGACACCAGGCCGCGGATGACCTCATGCGCCTGCATGATGGCGGCAAACATATCATCGTCGCTGACTTCTTTGGCACCGGCCTCGATCATGACCACCTTCTTGGCGCTGGCGGCCACCGTCAATTCCAGCACACTCTTTTCGCGCTGTGCGGCGGTGGGGTTGATGATAAACTCGCCGTCCACCATGCCCACGAACGCGCCGCCGATGGGGCCGTTCCACGGAATATCGGAGATGGACAGGGCAATGGACGCGCCGATCATGGCGGTGATCTCGGGGCTGCAGTCGGGGTCGACGCTCATGACTTCAAGCGTCAGAGCAACATCGTTGCGCAGGTCTTTGGGGAACAGCGGGCGCACGGGGCGATCGATGACGCGGGAGGTCAGAACGGCCTTCTCGGACGGTTTGCCTTCGCGCTTGAGATAGCCGCCGGGAATCTTGCCCACAGCATACATCTTTTCGTTGTAGTCCACAGACAGGGGCAAAAAGTCGATGCCCTCTCTGGGGGCGGCAGAGGCGGTGGCGCAGGCCAGCACGCAGGTATCGCCATAGCGGACGAGGCAGGCGCCGTTGGCTTGTCCCGCCAGCTTGCCGACCTCGACCGAAAGGGGTCTGCCGGCGTAGGTGTAATTGAACACTCTGTAGTTTTCAAACATTTTCTGGATTTCCTCCGTTTTTTATTTTTTACGCGGGGGACAAACATTACATCCGCACACAAAGCCGTTTGTGTGCAGGTGTAATGTCAGTCACCTCCGCGTGGGGTACCAAGCTGCAGGGCAAAGCGGAAAATACGCGAGAAACGGGAACGGAAAAAACCGTCCCCGTTTCCTGGGATCATTTACGCAGGCCGAGTTTCTTGACGATGGCACGGTATCTCTCGATATCCTTCTTTGCGAGGTAAGCGAGAAGATTCTTTCTGTGGCCGACCATTTTCAGCAGACCGCGCTGTGAATGGAAATCCTTGGGATTCTTCTTCATGTGCTCGGTGAGCTGATTGATGCGAGCAGTCAGAATGGCGACCTGCACTTCGGGAGAACCGGTGTCGTTTTCGCCCATCCGGTTGTCGGCAATGATCTGCGCTTTCAACTCTTTATCCATGTTTTCACCTTTCTGCGGCAAAGCCGCTGTTTGATTCCCGCATCACCGTCTGCGGTGGGTGAAGCGACCTTTGGTCCTTTGCCCGTAAACCGTGGTGCGGGTCTGTTCTTCCGCCAAAGCAGAAAAACGCAATGCCAAAATGACACAGTTTGTATTATAACAGATGAAAACGGATTTGTAAAGTCTTTTTTGAGAGTTTTTCGCGGACTTTTTGGCTTTCTTTCGTTTTCTTTGGTGTCAATCTGCCCTGCCCTCTTTTTTTGCGTCCTTTGCTGTCTCCGCATGGCGCAGGGAGGCCTCCACAAACCCGCAGAACAGCGGGTGCGGGCGGTTGGGGCGGGACTTGAATTCGGGGTGGTACTGCACCCCCACAAAGAAGGGATGATCGCTCAGCTCCACCGTTTCCACCAGCCGCCCGTCGGGAGACAGCCCCGACAGCACAAGCCCGGCGTGGCAGAGGGTGTCACGGTAGTCGTTGTTGAATTCATAGCGGTGGCGGTGGCGCTCGGAGATGTGGGTCTGCCCATAGCACCGCTCCATGACTGTGCCGGGGGTGATCACGCAGGGGCAAGCCCCCAGCCGCAGGGTGCCGCCCTTGTCGATGGAGTCGCTCTGCCCCGGCATGAAGTCGATGACCTTGTGCGGGCACATCTCGTCAAACTCGCCGGAATGAGCATCCGGCAGGCCTGCCGCGTGGCGGGCAAATTCGATGACGGCGATCTGCATGCCGAGGCAGATGCCGAAGTAGGGGATGCGATTTTCTCTGGCATAGCGCGCGGCCGCGATCATCCCCTCAATGCCCCGCCCGCCAAAGCCGCCGGGGATGATGATGCCGTCCAGCCCGGCCAGCTGGCTGTCGCAGCTGGCCTCGGTCAGCCCCTCGGAGTCGATCCAGCGGATGCGCACATGGGCATCCAGGGCATATCCGGCGTGGCGCAGGGCCTCGGCCACAGACAGGTAGGCGTCATGCAACAGCACATATTTGCCCACCAGGCCGATCTCGGTTTTGCGGGTGCGGCCCTTGATGCGTTCCACCATTTCCGTCCATTCCCCAAGGTCGCATGCGGGGGCGTCAATGTTCAGTTCGCGGCAGACCACAGAAGAGAAGTTGGCTTTTTCCAGCATCAGGGGCGCCTCATAGAGGCAAGGGAGCGTGATGTTCTCGATGACGCAGTCGGGCTTGACATTGCAGAACAGGGAGATCTTTTTGAAGATGTTGCTTTCCAGCGGCTTGTCACAGCGCAGCACGATGATGTTGGGGCAGATGCCCATGCCCTGCAGTTCTTTGACGGAATGCTGGGTGGGCTTGGACTTGTGCTCGTCCGACCCGCTTAAAAACGGCACAAGCGTCACATGGATGAACAGACTGTTCTCGCGCCCGACTTCCAGCGAGATCTGCCGCACCGCCTCCAGAAAGGGTTGGGACTCGATGTCGCCGATGGTGCCGCCGATCTCCGTGATGACCACATCGGCATCCGTCTGTTTGCCCACGCGATAGACAAAATCCTTGATCTCGTTTGTGATATGCGGGATGACCTGCACGGTGGAGCCGAGGTATTCGCCGCGCCGTTCTTTGTTGAGTACATTCCAGTAGACCTTGCCCGTGGTGAGGTTGGAATATTTGTTCAGGTCTTCGTCGATGAACCGCTCGTAATGCCCCAGGTCAAGGTCGGTCTCCGCGCCGTCCTCGGTGACATAGACCTCGCCGTGCTGATAGGGGCTCATGGTGCCGGGGTCAACATTGATGTAGGGGTCCAGCTTCTGCGCCGCCACTTTCAGCCCTCTGGATTTGAGCAGCCGGCCCAGCGATGCCGCGGTGATGCCCTTGCCCAGGCCGGACACAACGCCGCCGGTGACGAAAATGTACTTGGTCATTGTATTTTCCTTCCTATCGGTAAGTTTTGACGATGCTTTCGGCCACGGCCCGCTTGCTGATGCAACGATCCATGGCGGATTTTTCAATGTAGCGGTGGGCGTCCGGCTCGGTCATGCCCACGCGCTCGATGAGCAACCATTTGGCGCGGTTGACCAGACGGATCTCTGCCATTTTTTCTTCGATGGTGGCCGTCTTCTGCTCCATGCGGCGCAGGCGCTCCCGCGTGGCGCACAAAAGCCCCAAAGACTGCGACACCAGTTGCAGGGAGGTGGGCTTGGAAAGAACAAGGACGCCGCAGGCCGAGACGCGGGCTTCCAACTCCGGGTAATACTCTGCCCGCACCAGAAGCAGCACGCCCGCGCCGCCTTCGCAGGCATCCAGCGCCAGGCGGGTGCCGGTCTCATCCGGAAGCGGAGCGTTGACAATGACGATGTCAAAGCTCTCTTCCAGCAGTCGGCGGCCGGCCTCGGATGCGCTTGCGGCCATCGTCACCGACGAATAGCGGGGGGAGGAAAGCAGGGGCGAGACCGTCTGGTTGAACTTTGCGGACGACGAGACCAACAGCACCCG
>CAMGGT010000129.1 GCA_946055715.1 uncultured Clostridia bacterium
CCTTCCCCAGCGGGGAAGGGGGACCGCGAAGCGGTGGATGAGGAGAACATTCTTCAGCGACTGCAAATGACAGAGAAAGTGGCAAAGAAAGCAAGGAAATGCAAGGGTTCTTACTGCGACAGCCCCATCATATATGAATCCATTTGCGCGCCGGGGTGCCGTGTAAAATGTAAAAATGCGGTTTCTGCCTCCATTATACCATTTTTTGTTGTATAGACAAGGTCTTTTTTGATGCAAAAACAGACCAAATGCAACATTGCCGCGGGCTTGAGCCGAAAAAAGCTGCGCAAATGGCCGGTTTTCTGCGGTGAAAAAAGGGCAACACGCCCGAGGGCGGCGGGCGATGGGCGCAAATGGCACCTTTTCGTCGGGCGGGAAAGGTCGCCTTGGCTTGAAAATAACCGGAATTCTGCCTGTACGAAAGGGAGAAAAGACGGCTTTACGCACGCATTTACGCACGCATTTGCAAAAAATTGTTGAAATTTCAACAGAGTTGTGATAGAATGACTATCGTTTATTGTGATGGCAGCAAACCGAAAGAGGCCGGACATGAAAGAGAGATTTGAGACATTTACCGTTTTGCTTTCCAAAATCAGCCGCAACATCAGAAGAATTAAAAACCGTGAGATGGCTGCGTACGGCCTGCGGGCCCCGCACATCTCCTGCCTGTACTATCTGTATACAGACGGCCCGATTGCGGCCACCGACCTTTGCGAGCGGTGCGAAGAAGACAAAGCCAGCATTTCCCGCTCGCTGGACTATCTTGAAAAACACGGGTATCTGACCCGAAAGGCCACGCCGGACAAGCGGTATAAATGCCCCCTTGTTCTGACGGAAAAAGGAAAGGAGGTCGGGCAAAAGATCGCAGACAGAATTGCCCAACTGTTGGACTTTGCAAGCGAAGGGCTGACGGCAGAAGAACGAAAGGCGCTGTACCACTGTCTTTCGGTCATCTGTGACCGTCTTGACGCCGTCGGCACAGCTTCCGACATCTCATCGGCACATCTTTGATCGATCCTTTTATATGCATACAAACGCCGCATAGCAGGGGGTATTTGCGCGGCGCGGCCGCACCGGCCGCCTGTCGAAACGCGCATCCCGGTCTTGCCGCCGCAAAAACGCGCCGACGGCTACAGCGAACCCCTGCCCCTGCGCTATCCCGGCAAAGAACGCCGCGCCCTCGGTGCGCGGAAAAAACGGTCGAAAGACCCATAACGGAGGAAATATCCATGAGAAAAATCAAAATCGTTGCAGATTCGTCATCCGATGTACTGCAACTGGAACATGTGGCATTTGCATCTGCCCCTTTGAAGATCGTGACGGCAGAACGGGAATTTACGGATGACGCGTCTCTTGATGTGGACGAAATGGTCGATTATCTGGACAAATACAAAGGCCGTTCCAAAACCTCCTGCCCAAATGTCAGCGATTGGCTGGCCGCTTTCGGCGATGCCGACGACATCTTCTGCGTGACCATCACCAGCGCGCTTTCCGGCTCGTACAATACGGCATGCGCCGCCAAAGCACAGTATGAAGCCGAAAATGAAGGCAAACGGGTGTTCGTGCTGGACACGTTTTCCACCGGTCCGGAGATGCAACTGGTCATCGAAAAGCTGGAAGAATACATCGGGCGCGGCATGGACTATGAGGAGATCTGCGAGCGCATCCGGCGCTACCTCAAAAAAACGGGCGTGGTGTTCATGCTCAAATCCATGAAGAACCTTGCCAACAACGGCAGAGTGTCGCCCATTGTGGCGAAGATCGCGGGCTTTATCGGCATTTGTGCCACCGGAAAGGGCAGCGAGCAGGGCACGCTGGAGGCCGGTCGCAAGTGCTGCGGCGAGATCCGCGCGCTGGAAGCGCTGGTCGCCATGCTGGAACGCCTCGGCCTTTCCAAGGGCAGGGTCAGCATCGCCCATTGCCAGAACGAATCCGGCGCCCGCCGACTGAAAGAACTGCTGCAGGCACGGTTCCGTCAGGCAAAGATCGAGATTCACAAATGCAGAGGACTGTGCAGCTTCTATGCCGAAAAGGGCGGTCTGATCGCCGGCTTTGAAAAGATCTGAAAACATCACCGCCCCACGGAGAAGTGAAAGATCGTTTTTGGATGGTGCGGGAAAAACCATCGGTTCTTTCACAGTGGCACACCTCATAAGTGCGACCAGCAGAGTGGGTTGCATAATGAAATTCGCCTTCGGCGAGTGAAATTTGCGCAAGCGACAAATGAAATACCTGCGGTATGAAATTTCGCCTGACGGCGAAGTGAGAGAGTTTTTTTGGGTAGGGTAAAATGCCCGCTGTTTCGCCGCCCGAAAAGTTGCCGGACGATGCTGTGATCAAATCACAGAATTAATGAGTAAGGGGTGGTACAATATAAGCGTAAGAAACAAATGCAAAGGAGAGCAAAAATGTCCGTTCTGACGATCAACCGTCAAAATTTTGACGAGGTAAAAAACAGCGAAAAGAAGGTGCTGCTGGATTTCTATGCAGACTGGTGCGGCCCTTGCCGCATGGTCTCGCCCATCGTGGACGAGATCGCGCAGGAGCGCGTGGATATTCTGGTGGGCAAGATCAATGTGGACGAAAACCCCGAGCTTGCTGCGGCCTTTGATGTGGCCAGCATCCCCACCCTTGTGGTGATGCAGGGGGGCGCGGTTGTCAACCGCGCCACGGGCGCCCGCCCCAAAGCGCAGATACTGGCGCTGTTAGAGGGTTAATTCCCGCAAGCGCTTCTTGTCTGTGATCCGGATGCCCTCGCTGCGCGAGGAGAGGATCAGGCCTTCGGAAGCAAAATGTTTGAGCATACGGGAAACGACCTCCCGCGCCGAGCCGATGTATTTTGCGATCTGCTCATGCGTCAGCCGGACGGTGTCGCTTCCCGTTTTTGCCGTCTCGTCCAGCAAAAAAATGGCAAGTCGCTTTTCCATACTCATAAACAGGATCTGCTGCATCACCCACATCACATCCGAAAAGCGGCTGAGTGCCGTCTCATAGGTGAAGAGCTTGACCTCTGTCACGCGGCGGGCGATCTCTTCATAGGCGCCGCCGTCAATGATGATGCAGTCGCTTTCCTCTTCGGCCTCCACAAGCACGTCAAAAGTGATGCTTTTCAGCACGCAGGAGGCAGAGAGAATGCAGATATCTCCCGCAAACAGCCGCGACAGCGTCACTTCCCGGTTGCCCTCCGACGGCAGATACATGCGCAAAGCGCCTGAGCGGATCAGAATGACGCCGGTGCAGTCGTTGCCGTCGTGGATGCTCGCCCCCTTTTTGAAGCGTACCTGATGCGAAGAGCGCAAAAGGGCCTCTTTGTCTGCTTTGCCCAGCTGTGACCAGAAAGGAAATGTCTTTTCAAACAGCGGGGAGAATTGCCGGTCGTCCATGTTTTATCTCCCAAAAAACAGAGTGAGAAGATCGTCCGAAAACGGGGAATTCGGCGGCGCGGCGGCAACAGACTCGTTGATCGGCGGCCGCAGGCATGATTTTCTGCATGTTTCCGGCCGGGATGCGCGCCCTCTTCCCCATATTGATACATTTTGATTATATTGCATAAAAGGCAAAATGTCAATTGCCCGTCCTGCCGTATAGCGTAAGCATTCCGTCAAAGTCACCCCGCCGAAGGTCCACGATTTAATGCCTTCTCCGGTGGGAAAAGGGGACGGCGGGAGACAATGCGGGGGAGACCTTTTTGAAAAAAGGCCCTCCCCCACACCCCCTCTCAAAAACTTTTCGTGAAGAGGATTGATTAATGTTCCCCGCAAAGTCCTTCGGCATAACAAAAAGCAAAAATCTGCAATCGGCGGGAGGATGATATCCTTCCCTACGGGAAAAGGCAAAACGGCGGGCATTTTTCAACATAACCTAAGACGGCCTCACTTCGCCGCCGGGCGAAATATCACGCCGAAGGCGAATTTCATTGAGATGTCGCCATGAGACGGTTGCATCACAGGGCGGTTATACCTTCGGAGAAGTGCGATAACGATTCCTGTTTTTTGGCGTCGTTTTGTGATTCAGTCACGGAAATGTTGCGCACGATTGCATATAATATATTGTTAGATATGACTCAAAACGGCTCAAAAAGCCAAACCATTCGGCAAGCAAAAAACAAAATACGATCAAAAAGGAGAAACCAACCATGGAAAAATGGAAATGCACCGTCTGCGGCTATATTCATGAGGGTCCCATGACGGACGACTTCAAGTGCCCAAAGTGCAAACAGCCCGCATCCAAATTTGAGAAGATCGCCCCCGTAAAGAACCCCTATGCGGGCACAAAGAC
>CAMGGT010000130.1 GCA_946055715.1 uncultured Clostridia bacterium
CCACGGCGACCGCGACGGTCGCGCCGACCATCGGGTTGTTGCCCATGCCGATGAGACCCATCATTTCCACATGGGCGGGCACGGAGGAAGAACCGGCGAACTGTGCGTCGGAGTGCATGCGGCCCATGGTGTCGGTCATGCCGTAGGAGGAGGGGCCGGCCGCCATGTTGTCCGGGTGGAGGGTACGGCCTGTGCCGCCGCCGGAGGCCACGGAGAAGTATTTTTTGCCGTTTTCGACACACCATTTTTTATAGGTGCCGGCAACGGGGTGCTGGAAGCGGGTGGGGTTGGTTGAGTTGCCGGTGATGGAAACGCCCACGTTCTCCAGCTTCATGATGGCCACGCCTTCCGGCACATTGTCTGCGCCGTAGCACTTGACGGCCGCGCGGGGGCCCTTGGAATAGGCCTTTTCGGAGACGACTTTGACCGTCTCTGTATAGGGGTCAAACTCGGTTTCCACATAGGTGAAGCCGTTGATGCGGGAGATGATGAAGGCGGCGTCTTTGCCCAGGCCGTTCAGGATGACGCGCAGGGGGTTCTTGCGCACCTTGTTGGCGTTCAGCGCGATCTTGATGGCGCCTTCTGCGGCGGCAAAGGACTCGTGCCCGGCCAAAAAGCAGAAGCACTCGGTCTCCTCGGAGAGGAGCATTTTTCCCAGGTTGCCGTGGCCCAGACCGACCTTGCGGTTCTCGGCGACGGAGCCGGGGATGCAGAAGGACTGCAGCCCCACGCCGATCTTTGCGGCGGCGTCAGCGGCCTTGGTGCAGCCGGACTTGAGGGCGATGGCGGCGCCGACTGTGTATGCCCAGACGGCGTTTTCAAAGCAGATGGGCTGGGTGGAGCGCACGATGCTGTCCACATCGATGCCCGCTTTGAGGGTGATGTCTTTGCATTCATCAATGGAGGAAATGCCGTATTCTTTCAGCGCGGCGAGAATTTTCGCTTCGCGTCTTTCATATCCTTCAAACTGTGCCATTTTCACTTTCCTCCTTACTCTTTACGGGGATCGATGTACTTGACGGCTTCATCAAAACGGCCGTAGGTGCCTTTGGACTTTTCGTAGGCCTCGCCCGGCTCCATGCCTTTTTTGATGAAATCGGTCATTTTGCCAAGGGAGACGAACTCATAACCGATGACCTGGTTATCCTCGTCAAGTGCCATGCGGGTGCAGTAGCCCTCGGTCATTTCCAGGTAGCGGACACCCTTTTCTTTGGTGCCGTACATGGTGCCGACCATGCTGCGCGCGCCCTTGCCCAGGTCTTCCATGCCTGCGCCGATGACAAGGCCACCCTCGGAGAAGGCAGACTGGCTGCGGCCGTAGACGATCTGCAGGAACAGCTCGCGCATGGCGGTGTTGATGGCGTCACATACAAGGTCTGTGTTGAGGGCTTCCAGAAGGGTCTTGCCGGGCAGGATCTCTGCCGCCATGGCGGCGGAGTGGGTCATGCCGGAGCAGCCGATGGTCTCCACCAGAGCTTCTTCGATGATGCCGTTTTTGACATTGAGAGAGAGCTTGCACGCGCCCTGTTGGGGTGCGCACCAGCCCACACCGTGGGTGTATGCGGAAATGTCGGAAATTTCTTTTGCCTCGACCCACTTGCCCTCTTCGGGAATGGGTGCCGGGCCGTGCAGAGGGCCTTTTGCCACTTTACACATGTTTGCAACTTCCGCGCTCATTGCGTATTTGCATTCGTTTGCCATGATTCTATCTCCTTATTTGATTTTTCAGATGATGATCTCGCCCTCGTTGCAACCGAATGCGGCGTTTGACTCGTCTGTGTCAATGTGCATGGCGGGTGCAAATTTGGGGCTGACGCGGACGACCACGTCATCAAAGATCAGCGGGCGCTGACCGTTGGTCTTGACCTTGACGATCTGCTTGTCGGCAACGCCGATCTCGGCGGCCGTCTCGGGGGTGAGGTGAATGTGGCGTTTGGCAGCGATCACGCCCTCTGTCAGCGTCACTTCGCCGCAGGGGCCCACCAGTTTGCAGGCACCGGAGCCGGCAATATCACCGCTTTCGCGGATGGGGGCTTTGACGCCGATGGTGCGCGCGTCGGTCAGCGACAGTTCCACCTGAGAAGCGGGGCGTTCCGGGCCGAGGATCGAGGCCTTGATGCTTCCCTTCTCGCCGATGATCTCCACCTTTTCCTCGCAGGCAAACTGGCCGGGCTGGCTGAGATTCTTTTTGTTTGTGAGCTGATGTCCTTCGCCGAACAGGATGTCCACGTCCCGACGGGTGAGGTGGACATGGCGAGCCGACGTTTCAATCATCACTTTTGCCATGGTCGATCTCCTTATGTATAAAATTCTTTTTTCCAAAAAGGAATCATATCACATTTTTTTCAAAAAGTAAATGTCATATATGTATATTTTTTGCGCAAAATAGAAGAAAAAAAGAAAAATCGCCGCAAAACGCGCCGCAAACCGAGGGTGCGGGGGCTTTTGGGCGTGGAAAGAGGCGAGCATGTGCAAAGACGAGACGCGTGAAAAAGGCATCCCCGAACAGGTGCCCGGCACGCGGGAGAACGCGGCCGTTCTGGAAGAGCTGGGCAGTACCTATGCCGGAAACGGGCGCGAGGCCTTCCAATGCGTGAGCATCATCGGGCAGATCGAGGGGCATTATGTGCTGGACGGCACGCAGAAAGCGACAAAATATGACCATCTGATCCCCCTTTTGGTGGCATTGGAGGAGAGCGACCGTGTGGACGGTATTCTGATCGTGATGAATACGATGGGCGGCGATGTGGAGGCCGGGCTGGCCATCGCCGAGGTGATCGCCTCGCTATCAAAGCCCACCGTCTCAATCGTGCTGGGGGGCGGCCATTCCATCGGGGTGCCGCTGGCGGTGTCTGCGCGCAGGTCCTTCATTGTGCCGTCGGCCACCATGATGCTTCACCCCGTGCGCACAACGGGCACGGTCATCTCGGCACCCCAGAGCTTTGACTATCTGCAAAGAATGCAGGATCGCATCCTGAATTTTACGGTGGCCCACAGCCACATCAAAGAAGAAAAAATGCGCGAACTGCTGATGAACACCGGGCAGCTCACCAACGACATCGGCACCGTTATTGACGGCTATGAGGCGGTGCGCTGCGGGCTGATCGACTGCGTGGGCGGCATCAGGGAAGGGCTGGCCGCCCTGCGCGAGATGGCCGCGCAAAACGGAAAAAAAGCCACCGCCAAGCAACCGGCAACCGAAAAGCGAGGCAACCAGCCACAGCGCACGGGGAAAGCAGAAGTGAAGAAAGCCCCCGCTCCCCGCAAACGGACGGCAGACGGACAAGGTCAGTAATGAGGGCGAACGACCGCGAGACGGCCGATGTCCGCCCGACAAACGCACAGTCAATTTTGCCGTCCTCAAACAAATACCCCCGCCGAAATGCGATTTTCGGCGGGGGTTTTGCTTCGTTTGACAAAATTACGGCAAATTTTGCCGCAGTTCATTCCGTCTGCGACCCGGAAGAAGGGGCATCGCTTTCGGCAGGGGTACTGCTTTCGGCGGGGGCGGCTTCATCTGCCTGCGGCAGATACAGGAATTGCTCCGGCCCGGTATCGCGCACCAGCAATCTGCCGTCTCTGAAGCGAAAAAGCAACAGAATGGAAAGCCAGATGTCGCCGCTGCAACCGCCCAGATGCAGGCCAAGCAACAACGCAGAGAGCAGAAAGGCCAGCCCGTCAAAGTACGCCAGTGCGACGGTCAGCGGCACCAGTATCAGCGTGAAGGTGACGAACGGCGCGAGCAGGGCGACAAGGGCGGTGCTACGGTAGACATAGATGTCCGGCACGCCGCAGAAGGCACAGCTCCAGCTGAGGCCGAAGGTCAGCTTCCGATGGGTTAACAGGCGGTAAGCGGCGCCGTGGACAAGCTCATGCAGAACGACATAGGCAACCATGGACACCAAAAACACCAAAAGGGAGACCATATGGCGCACGGCGTTCTCGCTGTAGTTTTTCATAAGCGTGCCGAAATCCACAAACGGAACGGTGATCCCCAAAATGACCAGCATCACGAGCAGCGCGATGCCGTTGAAGATCAGGCCGGTTTTGGTTTCTTTGGCATTCAGATAGTAGACCTGACGGTATCCGTCGGGCAGGGTCGTCTCAAAGTGCTTCATACTTTGTTCTCCGCTTTTATTTTTCATAGACGAGAGAAAGGGGTTACAGCAGACCATAAAAGAGGCAAACCGGCATCTGCTACGGACAATGAAGCATTCTTTGCTTTTGCGCCCGCGGGCTCCTTCCACCACTTCGTGGTCCCCCTCCCTCCC
>CAMGGT010000131.1 GCA_946055715.1 uncultured Clostridia bacterium
GACTGTGCCCCAGTTCCTCCGCCTGTTGCTCGGCGCGGCGGTAGGAGATGACGATATCTCCCAATTCCAGCAGGCCTTTTGGCGGCTGTTCTCCGCGCTCCCAGAGGGGAAAAGACAGCACGTCCGTTTCGGCATCCTTTTCGCGGTAGGCGGCGTTGAGCTCGCGGATATGGTCGGGGGTGCAGATCTGCACCGACACATAGGCCGTGCGGGAGATGCCCTCACTGACAAGCGTATAGGCCACGGCGCGGCGGATGAGGGAAAGCAGGTGCTTGTCCGCCTCCGCTTCCGGGCAGTCGGGCGCATAGTCGACCTTGAGACGGCCCAGACAAAGATAGCCGAAGACGGCCAGTCGCTGTGTGATCGTCATGTGCGGTCTGCCTCCTTTTTGGGGCGGAAGCGATGCTCAGGCGCGGCCTGCGCCTTGGTCTCCCGCTCATATTTGTCATAGGCGGTGATGATCTTCTGCACCAGTTTGTGGCGCACCACATCCCGTTCGGTAAAGTTATGCACGGCAATGCCGTCGATGTTTTTGAGGATGCGCGCCGCCACGCCCAGGCCGCTGCGCTTACCAAACGGCAGGTCTGTCTGTGACGGGTCGCCCGTCACCACGGCCTTTGAGCGGTTGCCCAGACGCGTGAGAAACATCTTCATCTGTTCGACGGTGGTGTTCTGTGCCTCGTCCAGAATGATGAAGGAATCGTCCAGCGTGCGGCCGCGCATATAGGCCAGCGGCGCGATCTCGATGGTGCCCTTTTCCACATGGCGGGCATAGTTCTCCGGCCCCAGCATCTCAAACAGGGCGTCATAGAGCGGGCGGAGATAGGGGTCGATCTTGCTTTGCAGATCCCCCGGCAAAAAGCCCAGCCGTTCGCCCGCTTCCACCGCCGGGCGTGTGAGGATGATGCGCGAAACTTCCTTGTTGCGCAAGGCGTCCACCGCCATGGCCACAGCCAAAAAGGTCTTGCCCGTGCCGGCAGGGCCGATGCCCAGCACCACGGTACTCTTGCGTATGAGGTCGGCATAGACGCGCTGCCCCACCGTTTTTGGCTTGATGGGCTTGCCGCGGTTGGTGATGCAGATGACATTGCCGTTATAGCCGGCAAGTTCCTCTTCCAGTCCGTCGGAGATCATGGAAACGACATATTCCACGCTCTGTTCGCTGAGCGTATCGCCGCCCGCGGTCATGCGTTTGAGGTATTCAAGTGCCTTGGCGGCCTTCTCCACGCCGTCGGCAGGGCCGGAGACGGTCAGCGCGTCTCCCTCACCGTCAGCTCCCGAGGCGCTGTTGGCCACACGTACGGAAAAACGCTGTTCCAGCAGGGTAAGATAAGCGTCGCGGGTGCCGCACAGGGCGGCGGTCTGATCTCCGGACGCGGTGAACACGATTTTTTCGGACATAGGTACTCCTTGGGTATTATTCTGCTTATATTTTATACTTACTCATACGAAAAATCAATAGATTCGGCAATATTTTCGACATAGGTCAGCCGGCATTCCAGGTGATAGCCGCTTTCGGTAAACCGCCCTTCCACGGCGGAGGAGATGAGTTCCCCCTCACCCATCAGCGCCGTGCGGAGGGCGTGAAGACGGGCATAGGCCATCTGCATGGCTTCAGTCCGGGTCAGCATCACCCTCTCTTCCCGAGTGGAGACCTGCCTCTCCACCGACACGGACACAGGCAACCTCACAAGGTCAAACAGATACAGCCGCGTATCGGAGGTGACGGTGTCTGCCGTCGCCTCCCGCGAAAACAGAGAAAGAGGGCATCCGAGCAGGGTCACCGTCAGCCCGGTCATCTCGCTTCGGTCAAAGGTCTGCACCGTCTGCTCAAAGGGAATGTCGATGACCAGCGTCTGGGTGATGCGCCCCATGATCTGTCCGTTTGCCTGCGTGATAAACAGGCGCTGCGGCCCTTCATAGATGCCCGAAACCAAAAGATCCCCCTTCTTGACGACCGCACCGCGGCTGACCACCGCCCGTCCGCTTTCCACTGTGATCTCTTCGATGATGGCATCTTTGGAAGCAACAATGTTTGTCCCTTTGCCATTTTGGATGGGGGTTTTTGGCTTTTGCGATTCATTTGGACGGCAGTTGACATAGATCACCGTGCCCTTTCGTTGAATGTTCATAAAGGAGATGGGTGCGCCCGAGGCCAGATAGGCAGAGGTTACGGCGTCGGCATCCAGCTGCGGGATAAAGGCCCCCTCATGCAGCCCCAGGTCAGACAGCGACTGCAAAATGCCTTCCTCGTCATACAAGTCTGCCCCCGATATGCGCACCTCCCACACAAAGCAGGAGAGAAGGCAGAACAATGCCACCGCAAGTACTGCACCGACAGGTAGCCCCGGGCGGCGCCGACATAGTTGAAAGAAAGCGGGCAGGCCGCAAAGCGGCGGCTGTTCTTCCTGCTCGAACACCCCCTCATCTCTGCATGCTTCATACTCCGCGCGCCCCAATTCCAGAAGGTAGTGCGTCTCCGTCTGCCGCCGCACGATATATTCGATGCCGCGCACAAACAACTCGTCTGCCACCTTGCCCATGTTCTGCCTCGGCACGCGGGGCAGATAGTATCCGAAAAACAGATGCCGTATCTGTCTCATGTTACCCCTCCTCAAAGCAGATGCAGGCCACACGCCCGCTGACCTCCGCATTGCCGCTGACATAGGTGCGGCAACGCAATGCCTCCCCCTTGATGGCCACCCTGCCACGGGCGGTGCGGAAGGTCATTTCCGTGTCTGAGTAGACAAGGATGCCCGCCACTCCGCACAAAAGGCAGGAAAGGCCGCGTTCGGAGGTGCGGGTCGAGAGTTCAAACGGCTTTTGGGGCAACAGGTAAGGGAGACGGACTGTGTGCTTTTTTTCTTGTTTGGCCGTCATGGTCCACCCATCCTATGCATATTGTACTATGACGGCACCCTGTTTGCGGGGTGCCTTCCTTGCAACATAATATATGAAACGGCGGAATACAGCATGACTCAGACAGCGAAAAAAGGCGGGCGTGCCGCCCTGCTTGCGGCCACGGCAGCGGCCCTGTTGTGCGGCTTGTTTCTTCTGATGCAGCAGGCGGTGCGGGAGGGGGTACGTCAAGGGCTTGTCCTGTGCGCAGGCACGCTTGTACCTGCGCTTTTTCCGTTTATGGTGTTTTCGGATGTGTTGGCCGCGACCGGCAAATCGGAGAAAACGGGGTGGGGCGGCCGGATGTTCGGGCGAATATTTGCCCTGCCGGAGCGGTGCGTCTGGATTTTTCTGCTGGGGGCATTATGCGGCATTCCGCTGGGCGCGCGTGAAACGGCGCGCGCCTGGCGTGCGGGCGAACTTGACCGCGAAAGCGCCGAACGGCTGGTGCTGATGTCCAACCTATGCGGCCCTGCTTTTCTGATCGCGGGGGTGGGGGCGGGTCTGCGCCACAGCGTATGGGAGGGTGTGTGGCTGTATGGCATACAACTTGCGGCCGCCCTTATAAGCGGCTGGCTGTTTTCTCTGCCCCGCCGCAAGAAGGGCAGGCAGATCCCCCTCGCGGTCAGCGAAAGCACGCCACACATAACGCGCGCAGGCCGTCCGCATACAGACCCGCATGCCTTTTCATCTGCTTCATCTTCCGCCTCTCCCTCTGTCTCCCCGTCCTCTCTTTTCTCTGCTTCTCATGCCCGCCGGGCCTCTTCGCCTGCTTCGTCGTCTGCTACCGCAGTTTCCCCTTTTTCATCCGATTCACCCTCCCTCTCTTCTCCCGCACCATCTTCCGCTTCGCCTTCCACGCCCGCAAACGCTTCCGACACTTCTCTGCGCTCTCTTTTGCCACGGGCCATTACCCGTGCGGCGGGGGACATGTTGGGGGTGTGCGGAAGCGTGTGCCTGTTTTCGGCCGTCAGCGCACTCTTTTCGGCCTGTCTGCCCTCTGCGGTTGCCGCTGTGCTTTCTGCACTCACAGAATTGACGGGGGGCGTGGGAGACCTGCATGCCGCCTTTCTGTCCTCTCCCTCCCTCTCATTTGCCCTGACATCGGGGGCGGTTGGTTTCGGAGGGATGAGCATTCACATGCAGGCGTTTGTCTTTTTGGACGGCACCGATCTGCGCGCCGGGCGCTATCTTTCCGGAAAAGCACTCGCCGGAGCAATAGCCCTCGTTTTTGGCGCAATTGTGGGGAGGTTTTTATAAAAATCGGCTTGTTTCGTTGCTTTTTGGCAAGAAAAAACAAGTAATAATTCGGTGATATCCATGCAATTAAAAAAAAGCAGTTGATTTTTCCGGCGATCTGGTATAG
>CAMGGT010000132.1 GCA_946055715.1 uncultured Clostridia bacterium
ACAGCCACACAGGCAACGACAATACCGCCCGCCGCAAGCGCAGCTCCCATGCCGATCAGAAACCACGCCCGGATCGGCAAGTGCTTTTGCGCGCGCACTTCAATGCAAAACAGTCGCCGCCCGGCATTGCGGGCAAGGGCGACCGAAAGCCCCCCGAACTTCTGTGCCGACAGAGCATCCGCAGGGCAAGTAAGCAAAAACAAAAAGGGCGGTGGCAAATGCCAAAAGGCACTTGCAACCGCCCCTTTTGCGGTCGTTCAGTCACATCCTTCAAAGGTGACATAAGGGTTTTCGGTGTCGCCGGTGATCTCGGCGACAAGAGAGGCGGCATGGGTGCCCCCGCTCACAACGCCGTCGGAGGAGACGCGGACGAAGGACACGGCGGCATTGGCCGAGTTGTTTGCCGTGAGGGTGCAGAGGATGCCCGCCGCGTAATCGGCGGCCGTGATTGCCCCGTGATTGGTGCAATCGACAAGGGTGAGGGTGGAGGCGCGCGTGGTGGCGGTGCAGATCATGCCTGCCGCGTAGTTGCCGCCGGCGGTGACGGCACCGTGGTTGACGCAGTTCCGCAGCACCACATTGCAGCTGCCGGTGGTGTTGTTCAGCGTGGTGACCATGCCCGCGGCATACGCGCCCGTGACAGAGACTGCGGCGCGATTGGTGCAGTCTTCCAGCAACAGGCCCACATTTGAGTCGGTGCGGCCGATCATACCGCCCGCGTAGCTCACTGCCGCGACTCTTCCGGTGACGGTGATGCTGCGCAGGGTGGTGACATACTGTCGGTCTCCCGCCTGTAATGTGCCGACGACCCCGCCGACACTGTTGGAGGAGTAGATGCCCGTTGCATCGTTGACAACGTTCACCGTGCAGTCCTCGATGGTGCTGTTGCCGCATGCGGCTTTGAGCGCGCCGATCAGCCCCCCGCCCATGCGCACGGCGGTGATGTAGCATTCGCTCACCGAGATATCAGAGACATTCACGCCGTCTCCGTACGCCATCACCGCGCCCGCGTAGCAGGTGGCAGAACGGTTGGGGGCATTCAGCGAAAGATAGGCAAGGTCAAGATCCCTTACGGTGCCGCCCACAACAGAGCCAAACAGCCCGCAGGCATAGGTTGCGTTTGTGGTGGACACATACAGGCCGAAGATGCTGTGGCCTGCCCCGTCAAAGACCCCCGTAAAGGGGGCATCTGCCGTGCCGATGGCAGACCACATGTTGTCCGGCGCGGCCTCTGCCCATACGCTGACAGCCGAGAGACAGTCGTTGAGGTAAATATCATGGGTGAGGCGATAGTGGGCGGAAGCGTATGCCTCTTCCGTCACACGCTGTGCCAGCAGGGCAAGCTGTGCGCCGTCGGCGATCAGATAGGGGGCCTCTGCGGTGCCGCTTCCACCCGCGAAATCGGTCGCCACGCTGCCGTCCCATATCGTGATGCCGGCAGGGGCAGAAAGGACGAAGTTCACCTCTGCCACAGCGGCGCTGTAACACAGGGTCTCGGGGGCGTAAACGCGCAGGGTGTAGGCACCGGGCAAGGAGGGCGCTTCGGGTAACTGCGCCCCGCCGCAGAGCCAGCTCACGCGCACCGGGGCATCGCCGTTGTAGGTGTATGCGGGGGCGGTGACGGGGGTGCCGTCCGCTTCGCGGCCGAGGGCAGTGGACTGCAGGGTGATGGTGCCCTGCGCCTGACCGATCTCAAACAGCAGGGTGAAGCGGCCGCCGTAGTGCTGTGCGGTTGCCGCCACATCCAACACCACCGTGTAGATACCCGGCAGGGTCGGCGGTGTGGCACACAGCTCGGCACCGTGCCGCCACGAGACGGTGATGGCACCGCCCGAATTGCTTGTAAACTGCGGCAAACGATCCACAGGCCGGCCGTCATAGATCTTTGAGAGGGTGTCGCTGATGGTGACGGTTGGATGTGTGCGCAGGTCGTCCGGTTCGGTGGCGTCTTCATAGGAAAGCAGACTTGCAAGGGTGATCTGCGTCACATCCGCTTCATAGAAATACCGGTGATAGATCTCTGCCTCCCCATCCGGGAAGGTCACATCGGCGATGTCTGTCGGGTCGCCCGTATAGCGAATCTCAGCCAGGGAGGTGCAGTTGTAAAAGTCTCTGCCCCCGATGGACACAAGTCCCTCTCGCAGGGCGATCCATTCAAGCGAGGTACAGCCGTCAAAAGTCGACCCCTTCAGTTCGGTCAGCGGGGCGGCTATGGTCACCCATTCGAGGGCAGAACACCCCGCAAAGGCGCGGGTGCCGAGGTCGGTCAGGGTGGAGGGGATGGAGACGGATGCAAGCGAGGAGCAGTTTCGGAAGGCATAGCCGCCGATGGACGCAAGCCCGTACGGCAGGTGCACCTCACTAAGAGACGAACAGCCCGAAAAGGCATACCCGCCGATGAAGGTCACCGATGCGGGAATGTCCACCGAAGTGAGATTGGGCAGGTCATAGAGGAAGGCACTGCCCACCGAGGTCACGCCTTCTTCAAACACCACGCGGGTAATGGCCTCACGATAGGGGTAGAAGGGGCGGTTGGCAGAGCCGCTCATCGACCACATGGCGGTGTCGCCCTCGCCGGAGATGACCAGCGTGCCGTTGCTGTGCATGGTCCATACCAGATTTCGGTTTGCATCCACGCCGATGCCGCGGGCAAGGATGTCGCACACGGGCAGGTCGATGGCATATCGCTGCTCCGGAATGGCCACATCCCCTTCGGTATAGTTGACAAAGCGGATCTGCTCAAACTCGCCATAGGTCACATCATAGCAGACCACATAGTCGGGGTTTGTTTCGGGTACCGTCACATCGAGGTCAAAGGGGAACTGCTCGTAGGCCATGTCCACCGCAAACTCCGCGGCAAGCGGGCAGGCGGGGATGGTGTAGATGTAGGTATTTTGGTCGGTCATCACCAGCAGTTTGCGCGCAATGGGGGTGTCATTGGTGACCGAAAGATGCACACCGTCGTCAAGGCCGCGCGCCGACGCCACATACAGCGCCCCGGTGGGCACCATATTCTCCACTGTCAGCTCCTCTGCGGGGTCTGTGTTGTCGAAGGCAGTGGCATAGGGCTTGAGGAGGTAGGCGCTGCCATAGAAAATGTCGCGCAGAACAATGTCGCGCATCTCATAGCCGGGGTCTTTGTGTTTGGGGTTGTCATAAAGGGTGACGGTGATGACGCCGCCGTTGACAAAACAGCGCTCAAAGCTGATATTCTCGGCATCGTTATAGTCGAGCGAGATCATCAAGAGGGAGTTGGCGTAGGCGGCGGAGCCGGTGAACTCTACCGCGGGCAGCTCCACACGGAAGTTTTCAAAATGCAGGTTCTGCGCGACGATGGTCGGGCCGCCCGTGCCATAGCCGAAGATCTGCACGCCGTCGGTATGCATCTCGCTGTCATATTTAACGGCGGTCTTCTGCCCCACAAAGCAGTCCCGCACATAGACATTCTGAAACGGGTTCATGGCGTCGCGGTAGCTGTGCCCGCCGAAGAAACAGCGCAGAAACGAAGCGTTGGAGCCCGAGAACATCACAAGCGTGCTGTCCTCAAACGCATACGAGACGGGACTTGTGCCCTCGCGCCCGACGCCGATGGTGAAAAAGCGGCAGTCATCAAAGCAGAGCTTCAGCGTTGCCCCCTCGTTGATCGGGCCGTTTGCGCCCGCAAAGTCACCGCCGGAGAAGTCAAGGCCGGAGAAGTGATATTCCCCGCCCTGTTTCAGCCACTGGTTCTCTGTCCTGTAGAGACTGATGAGCAGGCGGCCGGTACTGTCAAGAGAAAAGACCAGTTCCCGCCCGTCGGAAAAGCGGTAGGCAAAACCGTCTTCCACGCGGGTCAGAGTTGCTTCCGGGTCGCAACCCGTGTTGTGTATGTCGGGGATCTCACACAGGTCATTTGCCCCCGGCAGGATGGTCACGGTGTCGCCCGTACCCGACGCGGGCAGGATGCTGTCCGGTAAAATGTTGCCCATCTCTCCGTTTGAGTAGATGATGGTATAGCGGTCTTCCAGTTCATCCAGCGGGTCAACGGGCGGATCCGGTAGCGTGTTGTTCCCACCCGGCGAGGTTGTGGCTGTCGTGGGGGGTGCGGTCGTGGTGGCAGAGGTGTCGGTTCCCCGCACGCTGCAGGCGGTCAGACAGAGGATCAGGAACAAGACGGGGAAAAGATAGCGAAAGCGTTTCATCATCATTCTCCGTTTCTCCGTTTATTTTGGTGTGCCAATATAAATATATTCGATAGT